>JAFPGA010000121.1 GCA_017423085.1 Paludibacteraceae bacterium
ACCCATTAGTGCCCATTTAGTCCATTTTGGTGCCATAAACACATAAATTTTGGTGCAAAAGTATAAAAAAATATCGATATGTGCAAATTTTTCTTGCATATATAAAAAAAAAGCAGTACTTTTGTAGCCGATTTTGCGCAAACTACCTGCGTTGGGAGACCAACCGATGCCGCGATGTTGGAATAGGTAGACAAGAAAGACTTAAAATCTTTTGCCCAGTGATGGGCGTGCCGGTTCGACCCCGGCTCGCGGTACAAAAACAAACATACTATTTACAACTTAACCTCTCTGTTTATGAAGAAACGGTTTCTTCCTTTTTTATTTTTATTAATCGCGTGTGCATGCCCGCTCGCGTTATACGCAACGGGTGAGGTGTACGATCGCTGGGACGGCACGACAGATCCTGTCGCCGCAGGTACGACGTACTATGTGTCCACCGCCCGCCAATTGGCCTGGATCGCCGAGCAGGACAACGATTTTGCCGGCAAAACCATTGTGCTGCAAGCAAACATTGACCTGGACGGTCGGCAGTGGAAGCCCATCGGCACCAGCACCAAGCCGTTCAAAGGTACGTTCAAGGGCAAAGGTCATTTGATCAAAGGTCTGCGTTTTTTCAACGGGACAGACGGTTTGGGTCTGTTCGGACACGTAGCATACGGTGCCACTATTGACAGTCTCGGTATCAGCGGCGGTGCGATGGTAGCGAAGAACAAACGCCGCATCGGCGCTATTGCCGGTGTGTGTGCCGGCACCATCAACCAGTGCTGGTCCATGGCAGAGATGGCAGTTGCAGGTAACGTGGTCGGAGGTTTGGTCGGCGAATTAGCCGCTACCGGTTCCATCAACGATGCGTATAACGCCGGTCTGATTTTGAACGCCAACGACACCATCGGTGGTATCGTAGGACGGAACAACAAAGGTACCCTGAACCGTGTGTTCAACACCGGATATGCCAAGAACGGCTACGCCATCGTAGGTTCCGATCAGAGTGGTACGTATAATGACTGTTTCTACGACCGCAAGCTCTACTATCAGCGGTCCGGTATCACCATTGATATCAATTCACCGATAGATGTCACTTCGTATATGTTCACCCTCTACACGGGGCAAACGGTTTGGTCACATGCCACAGACCGCTATCCGGTACTGAGTGCGTTCGAAAACACCGACGCGGCACTGCTCTCGGCAGCGCCAATGCTGTTGGATGCCGGTTCCATCAATCCGGTCAACCATGCCAATGAACTGACACTGGATTTCACCGTCAGCACCCGTGACGGCGCCATCACCTGGACATGTGAAGACCAGAGCGCCACACGCTGGATTGCCATCAACGGCAGCCAGGTCACCGTAACACGTCCGTGCTCGGAGACCGATGTACTGGTGGACAAGACCATGAACGACGAACTGCATGTTGTCTATATGCGTCCGATGCGTATGGAAGACCTGCTGGCCGGTACGTTCGTCTCGTACGACCCGGATCTCATGCAATCCGACGTGGTGCTGTATTTCTGCTATAACGGCAAGAACAATGCGCCTCTGCCCACCTACTCCGACATGACGGAGGCAGAGCGCGGATGGCTCGGTGACGGCGACTACACCTACCAAGTAGAACGCTGGGTGATTGACGATGCTACCGGGGACGCCGTGGTGCTTGACACGCTGCTGCGTAATGCCGATTCGCAGTCCTACCGCACCTGGTACAACCATGCGGAGATCATACTCAACGAACCGGGACACTATATCATCCGCAGTTTCGTAAAGGATAACGACTGCGTCAATGCCTGGATAGAAAACAAAACAGGCGTAGAGTACGTCGTTTATGAAGAGTTCATTCCCGGCAAGATCCATTCTGATATAGACACGGTGATTTTGGATAAAGTGCCTTATCTGGCGAATGCCACCAGTTGGACCGCTTCAACCGGAGGCCACGGTCAGATCGTGTACTGGTGGATGCTCAACGGCGACACGGCTATCTATCCGTCACCGACAGCGCTCAATCTGGTGAACTACCCCATCTCCACGCCGGGCACATATACGTTCACGCGCGGAACGATGGATGAAGCGTGCTACACACCTAATTTCATTTTGTCCAAATTAGGCACTTATATCGTACGCGCCTTCCTTCCGCTTGATCCGGGTGAGATCACTCCTGCCGGTGATACGGCGTTCTGCTCGGTGAACGATGCCAAAGCGTCTATCATCACTGCCTCCACAGCCAGTGGTGCAATAGAAGACAAGGGATACACTTATCAGTGGTATCTGGTCAACGGAAACGACTCCACCCTCATTGCGGGTGCAACCGGTCAGAATCTGGATTTGAGCAAGCTCAATTTCGTTGCCGGTCAAGATTACACCTTCGTTCGCAAGGCAAAAGACAACACCCACTTCACGAAATGGACAGTGAGCCGTTACAGCCGCACGATTCATATCATGGCGGCCCTTGAACCGGGCGCCATCACTCATGGAGCGCTGCCTGATTACTGTGCTCCGTTCGATGCAACGAGCTCGACGCTCATCGACATCTCCGTTCCGGAAGCCACTCCGGCTGACGGTGATGAAGGTATTCAGTACCGCTGGGTTTGCAATAATGGCAGCAGTGACAAAGTAGTGGGCAGTGATGCTTCACTCAGCTACAAGGTTAGTCTGGGAGACGTGCTGGGCAAGACACTCACGTTCCACCGTGAGGTGCGCAACCCGGGCTGCGACTGGTTACGCTCAACTGGAACGGCTACGCAGTACTTCGGACAAGACACCCGTGCAATCGTCACGTTCACCGTCTGCGAATCCGAGCTGCCGTACACCTACACATGGATTGACGGCACCGAACTGAAGTTCTACAACGACGGCGATGCCCAAACCGTCAGCGACACATGGACCAACCGCTGTGCGAAAGATACCACCTTCGCCGTGGCTGTCGCTACACGTCCTAACTTCATCTTCAACGAGGATTATGTCAGCTGGTGTCAGACCACCGGTACGATGGCCGTTTACTACGAAGACGATCCGGCTATCCCGTCCAACTACTTCTACATCCGTTATTCGGAAGACCTGAAGAACTACATGAAGAAAGCAGACACGACCGGTGTTATCACCACGCCGGGCATGATCCTGTTTGATAAAATGCCGAATCTCGGCACGGGAGACCTGTACCTGATGGTTCAGATCGGCTACTCGGCTAACAACGGTGAGAGCACTTGTTTCAGTGCCAGCCGTCAGTTGCGTCTCTACCCAAGTCTAGGCGGCTACCTGTACAGCAAGTACGACCGCGTTGTATTCGTGGACAACAACCCCGAAAACGGTGCTTTACCCGATGTGACCGACAAACTGGAGTTCGTCTCCTACCAATGGTACAAGAACGGTAACATACAAGAAGGTGACACGGCCCAGTACTACCATGAGGGCGGTTCGATCCTCAACGGTGTGTTCTTCTGCATGCTCAAAGACAAAAAAGGTAACACGTACCGCACCTGTGATATCACCCTGCCGGCAGAAGGCGCTTCGGCTGCTCCGCAACGCTGTCTGGTTTATCCGGTTCCGGCTAATACAGGTGAGAACATCACCATCGAGTGTACCGGTAGCGCACGCATCATCTCGTTTACGGGCGAATGTGTAATGCGCGTGGATAATGTGGAAGAGAAAACAACCGTCAGTGCGCCGCAGGTTCCGGGCATGTACTACGTGCAGATAACCGAAACGGACGGAAGTATCGACGTTCATAAATTAATCGTTAAATGACAGGAGGGCAGGATATGACTAAGAAAAAGACTATGTTTGTAGCAGCTGTTCTGCTGGTAGCCACCTCGCTGTCTGCTGCGACGCACTATCCGGATTCTGTACTGCAGAAAAGTGCGGAGGAACCGTATATCGCTACCGGATGGAACTTTGAGTTCGGAGGCGGTGTGGGTGTCAGCAGTTTCACCTTCCGGCAACTCGGTTCACAGTTCGAGTCCGCCCGCACATCCAACCACATCCATTTCCCCGCATGGAATGCAGGTATTGGCATCAACTACTACTTCGTTCCTTGGATGGGTATCGGTGTAGGAGCCGAGTTCGCATCGTACTCCAACCGCACCGTGCTGGACAAACCCTGGACACAGACCACGTACGACAAATACGGTACAAATCCCTGGAGCCTGTACACCATCACTTCCACGCCGAACAATCTGGCAGAGACCCAGACCATCTACATGGTGGAAGTCCCGCTGGCACTCAAGTTCCGTGCACGTCCGGGCAAGTTGGGTTTCATCGGTACTGCCGGTGTCAAACTGGGTATTCCGGTGCGGAACCGCTATAACCTGCCGTCCGGAGGATATTTCGACAACCAAGTGTACTATGAGTATTTCGATCTGCTGATGCAGGATGTACCGGGTGTGCTGGATGATGTCACTATTCCCGGCAAATCCGGCTCGCTGCCTGTGGACGCATGGACATCCCAACCGTCCTTGAAATTTCTCAATTACGCCGCTTTCCTGGAGTTGGGAATGCTCATCCGCGTACACCAGCGCGTAGACCTCGCCATCTCGGCCTACGGCACCTATTACTTCAACGACGTCATGAAATCGAACAGCACACAGCCGCTCGGTTTCTACGACGGTACCAAAGCCGGCGAATATCCGATGCCGTACACCACGGCGTATGACGGTGTGCTCCGCTCCGACGAAGTGGAATCGCTCCACCCGTGGGCGGCAGGACTCAAGTTCACCGTACATGTCAATGCCGGCAAGACCAAAGCGAAACGTGACTACGACCGTGAACTCAGACGCTTGCGCAGAGCGGAACGAGACTCGCTGGAGAAAGCCAGAAGAGAGGAAGAAGAACGGCTGAGGTTACAGGCGCAACAACAGGCAACCGAATCAGATGAAGACGCACAAGTTGTTGTGGTCGTAACGGACAATGATACAGACAATAACACAGATAATGATATCGACGCGCGCATCCAGGCCATGGACGAAATCATGCGCATTGCTCGCGAGAACAATATTGATTTGTGCGAAGTATTCTGTAACATCCACGACACGATTTATATCTACCGTGACGCGGAGGCAGACGGTCAGCAGACCTCCTCGGTACCTGACGGAGACACAATCGCCAGAAGGTTGGAAGAAGAACTGGCGGGTGCCATCATCTATTTCGATCTTGACAAGACAATTCCTATTCTCGAACCGAAGGACATCCTTGACCGCATCGCAGCCATGTTGCGCCAACATCCGGATCAGAAGATTTATGTCAACGGTCACGCATGTAAGTTGGGTAAAGCCGATTATAACAAACGGCTGGCACTCCGTCGTGCCCAAGCTGTTGCCGCCAAACTGCGCAAACTGGGCGTACGCGACGACCAGATGATCATCCGCAGTCTCGGTGCAGATGTTCCTTATCGTTACAACGGACATCATCAGTTAAGCAAAGACCGCCGTGTAGAGATCATACCGGTCTATCGTTCGCAAGACGACACGCAAGATGCCCCTCAAGATGAGACCCAAGTAACATCGGCGCCTGAGGAAACACAGGCGGCACCGGTGGTACAACCGCAGGAAGAGGTGCGCCCTGCCACAACGGCAGCACCGGTCATCAGCACGGCACACAGCACCAAGGAGGTAGTCCGCCCGGGTTCACGTCTCGCACAGATAGCTCGTCGTCACTACAACGAAGCCGAGTTCTGGATCTTTATCTACGAGGCGAACCGCGACAAGATAAACGACCCGAGCAACTTGCTGGTCGGCACGGAGTTAATCATCCCGAACCTCGATGAGAGATGTCCCGGAATGACCAAGGAACAGAAACTGGCTGAAGCAAGAAGACTCAAACAGCAGCTTCTACACAAATGATCGAATGGATGCAAGGTGGTGTGAATAGCCACCTTGCTCTATGCTATAGATACCGGTCTCGTCCAGTTTCTCCACTTTGACACGACCGGAGCAATGCACAATGCGCGTGGGGTCAATGATGATGCCCACGTGTGTTATTTTAACGGGCTTGCTGTTGGCGGTTGAAGGCTCATAGTGGTCAAAGAACGCCAGATCACCCGCCTTGGCATCCGCCAGACGTGCCACGGCTTTGCCCTGTGTCGCCTGTTCCGACGCGTTACGCAGCAGGTGAATGCCGAACAGACTCATCACCACTTGACTGAACCCCGAGCAGTCCATGCCCATCGCGTTCTTGCCACCCCACAGGTAAGGCACGTTCAGGAAAAATCGCACAGCTTGCAGCAGGTTCTGTTCGTTCATCTCCAGGGGAGCAGTAATGACCATACTCGGGTCAATTCGGAAACGCACACCGAGCACCTCGAACTGTCCGTTGGCGTAGTTCGGCAAACGAGTACCGGCTGTCAGCGGAATGGTTTGACCGTTGTTCGCGCTCACGGCATACGCCATCGGCATAGAGACCATGGCCGCATGCTCAAGCGCCGGTTTGTACGCCGCGTACTCCTCGTCCGACATCGGACTGATCATCTTCGCATCTACCCACCCTTCTTGTCCGTCTGACTCCAAGCGGATATAACGCCAGCGTTCTGAATGCTGAATGCTGACATCTGAATGCTCAATAACCTCGCACAATTCGCCGAACAACATCTGCGTGTTCTGCTCTGCCCCTTCTCGCGCCTCAGCACGTACCGGCACCACACTATGTAAAGAGAGGGCTACCATACTTCCTGAGGATGGTTGTTGTCCGTGCGCGGATAGTCAATCGTGTAATGCAAGCCGCGGCTCTCTTTGCGTTCCATCGCCTGACGCGTGATCAGGTAGCCGACATTGATCATATTGCGCAACTCGCAAATCTCTTTGTCCGCTTTGACGCGTTTGAACAGATCTTCCGTCTCTTCGTACAACAGATCCAGACGTTCCCACGCACGACGCAGACGCAGGTCGGAACGCACGATGCCGACGTACGTGGACATGATCTGTCCCACTTCCTTCACGTCTTGCGCGATCAGCACGCGCTCTTCGTTACTGAGCGTGCCTTCGTCGTTCCACTCGGGTATCCGGTCGTTGAAATCGTAGTTTTCTATCACGCTCAGGCTGTGCTTGGCTGCTGCATCGGCATAGACCACCGCCTCGATGAGCGAGTTCGATGCCAGACGGTTACCGCCATGCAGACCCGTACACGAGCACTCGCCCACCGCATACAGACGGCGGATAGACGACTGACCGTCCAAGTCCACCTTGATACCGCCGCACATATAGTGCGCACACGGTGCAACGGGGATATAGTCCTTGGTGATGTCAATGCCTATACTCAGGCACTTGGCGTAGATATTGGGGAAATGATGTTTGGTCTCTTCGGGGTCTTTGTGCGTCACGTCCAGGCACACATGGTCGATGGCGTGTATCTTCATCTCGTTGTCAATCGCACGTGCCACGATATCACGCGGAGCAAGACTCAGACGCGGGTCGTATTTCTGCATGAACTCCTCGCCGTTCGGCAGACGCAGGATGCCTCCGTAGCCGCGCATCGCCTCGGTGATGAGATACGCAGGGTGCGTCTCGGCAGGGTTATACAGACTCGTCGGGTGGAATTGCACGAACTCCATGTCCTTCACCAGTCCTTTGGCACGATAAACCATCGCGATGCCGTCACCGGTGGCTATCTCGGGATTGGTCGTCGTGGCATAGACAGCGCCTGTTCCACCGGTTGCCATCAGCGTAATACGACTCAAGTACGTGTCAATCTTCTGCGTCTCGGGATTGAGGATATACGCACCGTAGCACTCGATATCCGGGGTTCGGCGTGTGACACGTACGCCCAAGTGGTGCTGCGTGATAATCTCCACGGCAAAATGGTTCTCCAGCACATCGATGAAGGGGTTGTTACGCACCGCTTCCATCAGCCCGCGCTGGATCTCCGCGCCCGTGTCGTCAGCATGGTGTAATATACGGAACTCCGAGTGTCCGCCTTCGCGGTGCAGGTCAAACGAACCGTCCTCTTTTTTGTCGAAGTTAACGCCCCATTGCACCAACTCCTCGATGCCGCGCGGTGCATTGCGTACCACCTGCTCTACTGCCGCTGGGTCACTCAACCAGTCACCCGCCACCATCGTGTCGTGGATATGTTTCTCAAAATCATCCACCGCCAGATTAGTCACAGACGCGATGCCGCCCTGTGCTTTTGCCGTGTTGGCTTCCTCCAGCGTCGTCTTGCAGCACAACGCCACACGGTACTTCTCCATACGCGCCACTTTCAGCGCAAAACTCATACCGGCTACACCTCCGCCGATAATTAAAAAATCGTATTTTTTAGTCATATCATCTCGCCTTACATAAGGCAAAAACACTAAACTTTGCTCCTCTAAACGCTTTCATTGCCTTCAGGCAACTGCGCATCGTCTCACCAGTCGTCACCAGGTCATCCACCACCAATATATGTTTGCGGTATAACTGCTCGGGGTGGTTCACCGCGAACGCGTCGGCTACATTCTCTTTGCGCTGTGCATCTTTCGCTTTCATCTTCGCCTGTTGTGCCGTGTTCTTCACGCGCGTCACATGCGTGGTGTCAATCGCTATTCCCGTCACCGAACTGATGCCGCGTGCGATGTACTCCGACTGGTTATACCCGCGTTCGCGCATTCGCCGCGGATGCAGCGGTATCGGTATAATCACATCGATCCCGTCCCAGAAGCCCGTGTACTGCATTTCGATCGCTGCCTGTCGTCCTAATTCAAAACCGACCATCGGACGGTCGTTGTACTTCATCCGAAAGATCGTTCCTTGTATCGGATGGTCCTTCTCGTAGAACAGGT
>JAFPGA010000122.1 GCA_017423085.1 Paludibacteraceae bacterium
CGCTCCGTGTAGCCCGAGTCGTACAGCCGCCAATCGGTTACCGGCGCAATTGCCACACCGGCTTTGAACGGATGGTTCGGCTGACTCATGGTCATCAGCGTCTGATAGCCGCCGTAACTCCAACCCAGCAACGCAATGCGGTCGCCGTCTATATCTTCCCGCTGCGCAGCCCAACGAGCAGCCGCAATGAGATCTTCCGCCTCTTTTACACCAAGGTTCATATAGGTCTCATTACGCCAAGCGCGTCCTCTGCAATCCGAACCACGCGCATCCACAATCAGCACCGCATATCCCGCTTCCACCAAAGCGTACTCAAAACGCTTGCGCCAACGGTTCAACACACGCTGGCTCGCAGGACCCGAATAATGCATCACAACTAAAGCGGAAGGCTGATGGCTGACGGCTGAAGGCTTAATAAGCATCGCTTCTAATTCTTGTCCCTTACCGTTCGGGATCTTGAGTAGTTGCGGTTCGGGGATGGAATGACTTGCCCACTCGTCGCGAATATCACTATTTCTCTCAAGCACAGTCTCCTTCGTAAGTTTTGCACCCTTTAACGAATAGAAGGTGTAGGTGTTCGGTGTGGAGAACGATTGGAAGCACTCAATCATCTTTTTGCCGTTGGCAGCAAAATACGCACTGTGCATTCCCTCCGCCGTTGTCAATTGGCTGATGTCCCCTTTCTTGATGCTGACCGCGTATAGCTGGCGTGTGCTCGGGGTCGGTGCAGCCTGGTAATAGAGCGTCTGCGTCGATTCATCCACCGCGTACAAAGCTGTCACATCTATTTTCTCCGGCGTGAGGGCTTTGAGTTGAATCCCCTGCACATCGTGCAGATACGCGCGCCGCCAACCGTCTTTCTCGCTGAGCACAATAAAACGCCCGTCGCTCAACCACTGATACTCATCAAACAGGGAATAGTCCATATAGTAATCCTCCGACTCCTCGCGGCAGAGCAGATGAGAGACCGTCGATTTGGGATTGCACTGCAGCAACTCCATGCGCGTCTGGTCACGATTGACACGCAGCACGATTAACGCCCCTCCATGCCAACGCAAACGGGGGAAATAGACATCCTCGTTATCCTTGTTCACTTGCATGGGTTGAATCGCTTTGGTAGCGAGATCATAGACATGCACCGAAGCTTTGGCATTGGGCCATCCCGCTTTGGGATAACGCAGACTCTCATGCCCGGGGTACTGTGTATCGGCATAAATATCCCAACTGAAGGTCGGCACTTCCCTTTCGTCCAGTTTGACAAACGCCAGTTGTTTGGAATCCGGCGACCATGCAAACAAAGCGGTGATACCGAACTCCTCTTCGTACAACCAATCGGCTGCCCCGTTGATGATATCCGGATTCGCATCTTTGGTCACCGCTACTTCGGTACCGAAATCGCACTTATGGACATAGAGGTTATTATCTTTTACAAACGCCACATAACGCCCGTTCGGACTCATGACCGCGTCGCGCACTTTACCCAAGTTGAGTCCGCCGCCTAACGCTTTGCGCGTGCCTTTTTGTGTATCCACCACGTACCAATCGGCAATAGAGGAGTGACGGAAAATCGTCTCCTCGTTCTCCGACTCCAATTGATACCGGTCCGTGTAGTCTGCTACATCCGCCGGTTCAACAGCCAACAGGCTGTCTCGCAACTCAACAGGTAGCGTGCGGGCATTATACGTACCCGACAGAATGCCGGGAAGAATAGATAATATCAACAGTAGTTTCATCATAGTCGTATTGTTTTCTTTCCGTTTGATATACGGAGTTGGTAATTGCCGATCGGAATAATGATTTCACGGGTGTCTGCCGGTACCGCTTCGATGTCCCTACCCGTCTCGGGATAACAGGTGAAAGCCTTTTCCTCTATCTCCTGCGGCACATGAACAATAACGGTGGGAGTGGTGGATATATTCTGCGCTTCCAACAAACCGGAGAATATTTCTCCACCTTTATAAACGGCCGGCCATAAGATGTATGTTTTTCCGCTCACTGTAGTGTAAAACGCCGTTTTGTCCCCGTTGTGATACACGCTCCACACACTTTGCTTGGCTGCTAATTGCGTGCCGTTGTAGCCGATATAAGTACCCGTTTCCACATGCTGGATAGTCGCACTGTCGCACGCAGCGTTGAATAAGATCTCGTAGAACTGGTTGCCGTTATAAATACTGGCATCGGCATAGTCCATTCGTCCGTTCACAGGCACACCGGACACGGCTAAATTATCCTGCGTGTTGTAATAGATGTATATACCCGGCTGCAAATCCGTCACCGGTTCTGTTGCGGGTTCGGACTCATACTCATATACCGCCCATAATGTACCATCCGAAGCCGGATAATACCGTTCGCCGGCGGCATACCAGATATCTGGCAAAGCATTAACAGTGTAGAACGGCTGTTCTGTCCATGCCATAAAATGCCAGTCGTTATAGTCCGGCAAAGACGGCAACAGCACACCTGCACCCCCTTTCTGCTCGGTTAACACATTGACGATATTCGCTCCCCTCATCAGCGTGACGGAATGAACGGGTGCAACCGTATAAGAAATCACGTATTGGTCTATATAAAGCGAACTGACCGTTCCTACCAGACGGATAGTTAACTCATTTACATTCGCTTCATTACCCTGGTACAGACTGACTGCATGGTAATTCTGGTTGTCATATGCCCCTACCCACTCTGACAAACTGCCGGACTTGGAAGCGATAGTCACTCCGTCCGCTGTCACCGTAAACTGACCGGCACCGGAAGACTTGTTCGACTTGACGTACACCTCAATGCTATTAATCGTTGCTCCGCTTAAACCGCTCAATACCAGCGTCGCCGTGTCGTTTGCGCGCACTTGACCTTTATTATACGTATTGGCATAAGCCGCTACTATATCGGAAGGAACATCGCCTTCTCCGGAAACGGTTTTGTTGCTCGTCACCGTCCAGGTCATCACAGATAATATGAGTAACAGGGTTTTCATATGCTCACCTTTGCGGCTGCAAAGGTACAACAATTTTTTGAAATATGCAAGAGAATAACCGAAAAATTTGCGTATGTCAAAAAAAAGCAGTACCTTTGCAGCGAATTATGATAAAAGACGAAGGTCGGATAGAAGTGCTCGGGGCAAGGGTGCATAATCTGAAAAACATCAGCGTGTCCATTCCTCGAAAGAAGTTGACGGTGATAACGGGTCTGAGCGGCTCTGGTAAGTCGTCGTTGGCTTTTGATACGATCTTTGCAGAGGGGCAACGCCGTTATATGGAGACCTTCTCTTCCTACGCACGCGGCTTCATCGGTCAGATGCAGCGCCCCGATGTGGACAAGATCACCGGCCTCAGCCCTGTTATTTCCATTGACCAGAAGACGACCAGCAAGAACCCTCGTTCTACGGTTGGCACCATCACCGAGGTGTATGATTTTCTGCGTTTGCTGTTTGCACGCGCGGGCGTAGCACACTCGTACCTGACCGGTAAACCGATGGTCAAGTTCACCGACGAACAGATAATCGACTTGATTAACACGCAATATGCAGGGCAGAAGATACTGCTGCTGGCGCCCTTAGTCAATAACCGCAAGGGACACTACAAAGAGCTGTTTGAGAACATACGTAAGAAAGGATACGTGCATGTGCGCGTGGACGGCGAGGTGCAGGAGATCGTGCCGGGCATGAAACTGGACCGGTACAAGAACCACACCATCGAAGCAGTCGTGGACCGACTCAAGATCCAACCCTCTACCTCCTCTGCTCAACCCTCAGAGAACGATATACGGCGGATACGCCAGAGTGTGGATCGTGCCATGACGCAAGGCAACGGCATTATGATGGTGGTAGTGAACGACCGCCCCTCCGATGTGCGGTATTTCAGTCGCAGTCTGATGTGCCCGGAGACGGGACTCAGTTATCAGGAACCGGCACCGCACACCTTCTCGTTCAACAGCCCGTCCGGTTGGTGTCCATGCTGCAAAGGACTTGGAAAAGTACAAAGTGACAATATACAAAGTGCAAAGGACAATATAGACGAGGCTATACGGGAAGAGAACTGGTGGGAACAGTTGCAGGAGTTGTCTGCTGTCAGCGAACAGTCAGAAGAGGATGAGGAGAAAGAGGAATGGATAGAATGTCCTGAGTGTCACGGCAAACGTCTGAGCAAAGAGGCGCTGAGTTACAAACTGGGCGAATATAATATCTCCGACCTGGCAGAGATGGATATCGATGTGCTAACAGACAAACTGTCATCCATCAGCCAACAGCTTTCATCCAAACAAGCCGCGATAGCCGAACCTATACTGAAAGAGATCTGCGCACGACTGCGGTTCATGCAGTCCGTCGGGTTGAGTTACCTGAGCCTGAACCGCAGCAGCGAGAGTCTGTCCGGTGGTGAGAGTCAGCGTATCCGTCTGGCTACGCAGATAGGCAGTCGGCTGGTGAACGTGCTCTATATACTGGACGAACCGTCTATCGGTCTGCACCAGCGCGACAACCAACGACTCATCAACAGCCTCAAGGAACTGCGTGACATGGGTAATTCGGTCATCGTAGTGGAGCATGACGAGCAGATGATGCGGGAAGCCGACTGGATAGTCGATATCGGTCCCAAAGCCGGACGACTTGGCGGCAAGGTGCTGTTCAGCGGAACACCAAACGATTTGCTCAAAACCGACACACTGACAGCTCAGTACTTGAACGGCGAAAGGACGGTAAATGACGAAAGGCGAAACCAATCACCAATAACCAATCACCAATCACCAATAACCATTACCCTCTCGGGTTGCACCGGCAATAATCTCAAAGACGTGACGGTGCAAATCCCCTTGGGACAAATGGTCTGCGTAACAGGTGTGAGCGGAAGCGGCAAGAGTTCGCTCATTAACCAGACACTCTACCCCATCCTCAGCCAGCATTTCTACCGCAGCAAGAAAGCACCGCTACCCTACAAGCGCATCGAGGGCATCGAGCATATCGACAAAGTGATCAACGTGGACCAGTCGCCTATCGGTCGTACTCCGCGTTCCAATCCTGCCACCTACACCAATGTGTTCACCGACATACGCGACTTGTTCGCGCAGTTGCCGGAGTCCAAGATACGCGGATGGAAGACAGGCCGGTTCTCATTTAATGCCAAAGGCGGACGTTGCGAAGAGTGTATGGGTAACGGCTATAAGACTATCCAGATGCATTTTATGCCGGATGTATATGTGCCCTGCGAAGCGTGCGGATGTCAGCGGTACAACCGCGAGACACTGGAAGTGCGTTGGAAAGGCAAAACCATCGCTGATGTGCTGGACATGACCGTCAACCAAGCCGTCGAGTTCTTTGAACCGCAACCGAAGATACTACGCAAAATCAAAACGATACAAGATGTCGGTCTGGGATATATCAAACTCGGTCAGTCCTCCACTAGCCTTTCCGGCGGTGAGAGCCAACGTATCAAATTAGCGACCGAACTGTCACGACCGTCCACCGGCAAGACGCTCTATATACTGGACGAACCCACCACCGGTCTGCATTTTGAAGACATCCGTGTGCTGCTCGGCGTGCTGCGCCAATTGGTGGACAAAGGTAACACCGTCGTCATCATTGAGCACAACACCGATGTGATTCGTGCGTGCGACTGGATCATCGATATGGGTCCCGAAGGCGGACGCGGAGGCGGTACACTCGTTGCGCAAGGTACAGTAGAAGACATTAAACAAAACCCTGCCAGCATCACCGGCAAATTCATTTAATTGATATGATAACGAACCCGTTTGCTATCTTTGCATTGGTCTTGGCAACTATCTTGCTTGTGCCAATGATATGCCGCAAGATCCGGATACCGAGTATTGTGGGATTTATTGTGGTCGGAATGATTGTGGGCACGCACGGTTTCGGTTTGTTAGCCGGTGGCACAGTGATTCAGACGCTGGGCAAAATCGGCATGCTCTACATCATGCTGCAAGCGGGTATTGAGGTGGATGTCAATGATTTTCGTCAGCAACGCTCACGCGCTATCATATACGGTATATACTCCTTTATTCTGCCTTTTTCCTTAGGTCTGCTCACCAGCCGTTTGCTCGGCTACGGATGGGACACCTGTGCGCTGTTGGGTGCCATGTACGGCAGCCACACGCTGATGACCTACCCGATTGTGAGCCGTTACGGCGTGCAGAAAAACGCGGCAGTCAATATTGCCATTGGCGGTACTATGCTGACCATTACGCTGGCGCTGCTGGTATTAGCGTATCTCAAAAGCGACCATGTCAACACATGGCATACCATCGGGCGCATCGCATTGACCTTAGGCGTGATCACCCTTGTCTTCCCTTGGTTGGCACAGCGCTTCTTCAAACGCTGGTCAGACGCAACAAGCGGTTTCCTGATTGTGATGACCATGATGGTAGTATCCGCATGGATGGCAGACTGGAGCGGTCTGGAGGGAATCTTAGGTGCCTTCATCTGCGGTGTGGTACTGAACAGGCTGGTACCGAACCTCAGTCCGGTTATGCAGCGCATCAATTTTGTGGGAAACAACATCTTCGTGCCCCTGTTCCTCATCGGTGTGGGCATGATGATTGATATATCGGTGCTGTGGGAAGGCTGGACTACGATTATTGTTGCCGTTGTGATGATCGCTACCAAACTGCTCAGCAAATGGCTTGCCGCATGGCTGGCACAGAT
This sequence comes from Paludibacteraceae bacterium, assembly GCA_017423085.1. Taxonomy (GTDB): domain Bacteria; phylum Bacteroidota; class Bacteroidia; order Bacteroidales; family Paludibacteraceae; genus Colicola. Next base: position 6,653 of record JAFPGA010000122.1, read on the forward strand.
CAGTTTCGGTCTGCAGAGCACCGAGCGGCAGTTGATTTTCGGTCTGACACATGCGACGGCAGCCGGTACACTGGCTATTGTGACTATCGGTTATGAGACCGGCATCTTCGAGCCCGAGATTCTCAACGCGACGGTGCTGATGATCCTCGTACTGTGTACCTCGGCTTCATTCATCACCGAGTATGCTGCCAAACGCTTGGCGCTACAGGAAGAAGCACGCCTGGAAGCGGACAAAGCAGACAACAGTTGGCTGATGCTCACCGTAGCGGAGAACCGGCATTATGAGTTGCAGGAACTGAGCGAATTAGGCGAATTGCACGAACCGGATTTTGCCAGTGAAAGCGACTGGACCGAAGCGAAGAAACTGATTAACAGCCAACGTAAAGCGGCAATTGTCTATCATCCTTCGCAACCCATTAACACCATCAACCGTCTGTTGGTAGCCGTGCCGCGTTATGCGGAGAAAGAGCACGATTTCATTACGTGCTTCGGTCTCGTGCGCCGCTTGAGCAGCCAGTTGGGCGCCAAAGTGGTGTTCTACACCAACGAGGACACACAGCATGCCCTGCATGCGTTCTGCCGACGCAAAGGCAAGTACCTCCGTGCTTCGTACCGCGAAATGGAAGATTGGGAAGATGTGCTCATGATAGCCAAACAGATGATGCCCGATGACATGGTGGTACTGATTAACGCACGCCCTTCCACCCCATCCTACAACCCGCTTTTTGAACAGGTACCGAAGATGTTAGACCGCTTCTTCAGCGGACACAGTTACATGCTCGTCTATCCGGAGCAGGAGACGGGTGCTGCCGTACCGGATATCATGACCGGCGACCAGACACAGGCATCCAAGACCTGGAGCATCGTATCTGCCATCAAGGGCGCAATCGTCCGCATGCTGGTCAAAATACAAACGAGGTAAGATTCATCGGGTGGACGCTCCGGGTCGTATCTTTTCTACAAAGACCACCCACAGCAGGAACATCATTCCGTAGAACAGGTATTTGAAGATATAATCGTGCAGTACCGAAAACCAATCCGGATGATACTCTATAAACAGCGCGATTAAGAAGATACGCAGTATATTGAATGCATAGCAGAATACCCATCCTGCCGGAATATACCACAGTTTATGCAACCACAGCCTACCCTTGCTCAATGAACCTTCTGCTGCCGGCAAACTGCGCACCGTCAGAATAAGACACATCCAAATGAAACTCTGCTTCAGTCCCGTGCAACCCCATACGATAGATGTTCCGTTGCCCGAATCGAAATAGATAGAGTGCGTGCTACCGGAATAATGCGCCGTGTCCCGAAATAGCGACACCAGCCAATAAACCACAGAGGAAATATGGTAGGACATGAACTCAAACGGCGCCGTGATATCCAAACCGAACCACCTTACTTCATCCCCGTATTCATCACCGACCATCGTCCATTTCCAGGCATAGTTGGCAACTAACAATGTCACCATAAAAATGATGACATCCGTATAAGGCGCAATTCGTTCGCGTATTGTCTTAAACTTCTCGTTATCAGATAGTTGTTTTGGCATATGGAACTTCATCTATTGCGCAGAAATCATGATCCAGATACTTGAAATAGCCCGCTTGACAGACCATGGCGGCATTGTCCGTAGTGAACGAGAAAGGCGGAATAAACACCGTCCAGTGGTACCGCTTGCCATAATCGACAAACGCCTGTCGCAACGCACTATTGGCACTCACACCGCCGGCTACAGCCACCTGATTGATATTCAAATCCTTGGCTGCTTTCTTGAGCTTGCGCATCAGGATATCCACTACTGTAGCTTGCAGCGAAGCGCACATGTCTTCGCGCAGATTCGGCACTTGCGCCGCCAACTCATCTATCGTCTCCACTTGATACGCTTTGAGCATATCACGCAGCGTGTAGAGGAAAGACGTCTTGAGACCGGAGAATGAATAATCATATCCGGCGATGTTCGGTTTGGCAAACGGATACTTGGTCGCGTCACCCTGTTTGGCGAGTTTGTCTATCCACGGTCCGCCCGGATACGGCAAACCGAGCACTTTGGCGCATTTGTCAAACGCCTCACCGGCTGCGTCATCAATCGTCTGCCCGATGATCTCCATATCATTATACGCGCGCACTAGCACAATCTGACTGTTACCGCCGGACACCAGCAGACACAGGAACGGGAAGGTCGGGTGCGGCAGACCGGTGCCGTCCTCCACGAAATGGGCTAACACATGTCCCTGCAAATGGTTCACATCAATAACAGGCACATTGAGCGCCAGCGCCAAGCCTTTGGCAAAAGACGTACCAACGAGCAACGATCCCAATAGTCCCGGACCGCGTGTGAAAGCGACAGCCGATATCTCGTCCTTGGTCACTCCGGCACGCTTGAGCGCCGTATCCACTACCGGCAGGATGTTCTGCTGATGAGCACGACTCGCCAGTTCCGGCACCACGCCCCCGTACTCCTCATGCACTTTCTGACTTGCTATCACATTGCTGCGCAGCACACCGTCCACAATGACCGCAGACGAAGTGTCGTCACAACTGGACTCGATAGCTAATATAACGACAGGTTTATCCATTTTGCAATTCCTTTTTGATGCGTCTCATCGCCTCTTCTATCTCCTCGGTGGATATAGCATATGACAGACGGATACACTCCGGACAACCGAATGCCGAACCGGATACCACTGCCACATGCGCTTTGTCCAACAGGCGCTCTGCCACCTCATCGCCGGTACCTATAGCGCTCACGTCAGGGAAGAGATAGAACGCGCCTTGCGGTTCCGTAAACCGGAAAGCGGGTATCTCCGCCGCCAAACGGCAAATCAGTTCACGACGTGCAGCAAACACCTGACGCATCTGCTCCACGCAGTCTTGCGAACCGGTCAGTGCAGCTTCGGCTGCTTTCTGCGCAACCATGGTCGCACAGGTCAGTTGCTGTCCTTGCAGACGCGTGCACGCCTTGATAAATTCACGGTTCTTGCTCAGCAGCCACCCGATCCGATAGCCCGTCATGGCGTACGCCTTGCTCACACCGTTAATGAGAATGAGCCGGTCTGCTATCTCAGGGAATGAAGCCAGACTGACTGCCGGCTGCCCGTAATTGAGCGCATTGTATATCTCGTCGGACAATATAGTCACTTCGGGGTAGTCACGCAACACATCCACCAGAGCCGCCAACTGGTCCTGTGAATAAACCGAACCGGTCGGATTATTGGGCGAACAGAGAATCAGCAAACGTGTGTGCACAGAAAGCGCTGAACGGAGTTGTTGGGGCGTGAGACAATACCGGTCGTCAAACGTCGTCTGCACAGGCACCGTCACACCTTGCGCCAGTTTGACCATCTCCGTATAACTGACCCAACTCGGCATCGGGATAATGACCTCGTCGCCCGGATTAATGAGCGTCTGGATGGCATTATAAATCGCCATCTTGGCACCTATGGAAACGATGACATCTTCGCCGGTATAAGAAATAGCGTCGTGATTATGATAAGCAGCAACCGCTTCGCGCAAGGACAACAAACCGGGCACCGGTCCATAATGAGACCAGTGATTGTCTATCGCCTCTTGGGCAGCACGACGGACAGGCGCGGGTGTATCCATGTCGGGTTCACCCAATGACATACTAATCACATCAATGCCGGCAGTCTGCATCTGTTTGGCACGCGCTGCCATAACCAGGCTCTGCGAAGAGGCTATCTGTTGTACGCGGTCAGAGAGTTGCATATCAAATCGTGTCAATAAAGAATTTCTGTTTGCGGTTGAACATGCCTATTCCGATGAACAAAAGTACCAGAATAACTACGGCGCTGATTCCCAAAGCGGACCAGTCGAAAACCTGCTCCGGTGGAAGCGCTTTTCCATAGGCTCCGTACTTGAAACTCTCGATGATCGCCGTCATCGGGTTAATGAGCATAATCTGATGCAACGTCTCGTTCTTCACCTCGCTCAACGGATACACAATCGGTGTCGCGTACATCCACAAAGAAACGAACACGCCGAAGAAATTCGTCAAATCGCGATACTTGGTGGTCAGCGAGGACACGATAAGTCCAAGTCCCAACGCCAAACACTGAATCATGAGTATCAGCACAGGGAAGAGCAGCAGATACCACGTCGGACACAGGTACACGCCTTTGAACACAAACAGCAGATAGACGATGATGAAAGTAGCCAACTGCAGCGAGAAACGGAACAGTTTGGACACCACCACCGAAACCGGGGAAACCAGACGCGGGAAATAGACCTTGCCGAACAGGTTCGCGTTCGTCTGGAATGTGCCCGATACGGCCGTCAGACACTCCGCAAAATACTCCCAAAGGCAGATACCGCTCAGATAGAACACCGGCTGCGGAATACTATCGGTCGGAATACCGGCAATGCGCCCGAACACCACGATATACATGAACATCGTGAACAACGGCGAAATGAAATACCAGCCCATTCCGAAGATGGTCTGCTTAAACTGCACCGTGATATCACGCTTGATAAACAGCCAGATAAGATATTTCTTCGCCCACAACTCCTTCAGACCCAAACCTTTGGCAAAGGAGTCAGGCGAAATCTCTGTAGTCCAGTAATTGTCTTGATTCTTTGCCATATTAAACAGTGTCCATGAAGGATTTTTGTACTTTATTAAACATCATCAGTCCGAACACCAACAGAATGAAGGTGAACACTACGCTGTAGCCCAGCCACAGCCAGGAGAACTGACCCTGTCCGAGCAGCGAATACTTAATCGCCTCCATCACCGGCGTAACGGGATTGAGCGACATCGCCAAATGCAGTTTGTCGTTCGTCACCATGCTCAGCGGATAAATGACCGGCGTGATATATACCCACAGCGAAACAATTTTCGCCAGCATGATTTGCAAATCGCGGTATTTGGTGGTCATCGACGAGAAAATCATTCCGAAGCCCACAGACATGAACGCCAAAATAGCCACGAACAGCGGGAACAGAGCCAACTGCCAGTGTATCACCAAGGGCTCACCGCTCGGGGTTCCTACTATCGCATAGTAGATATAGAACACGGCGAAAATAGCCAATTGGATACCAAAAGTCAACAGATTGGTAGTCACCGCTACCAGCGGCATAATGATACGCGGGAAATACACCTTGCCGAAGATATCAGCATTCGTCACAAACGAATTGGACGTAGCGCTCACACAACTGGCAAAATAGCCCCACACGGATATACCGAGCAGATAGAACAGAATTGGCGGCACACCGTCTGTCGGGATATTGGCAATTCCGCCAAACACCGCCACATAGACGATAACGGACAACACCGGTGTGATGATGAACCACAGCGGACCAAGGATCGTCTGCTTGTACGCCGTGCGGAAATTACGCGCGACGAACAACAGGAACATGTCCCTGTACCGCCATATTTCTTTCCAATCCACCGCAAGCAGTCTATCCCGCGGTGTAATGGTCAAATCCCATTTTTCTTCCTTCATAGGTTTTCTTCTTTTTCCAATAACATCTCGCCGCTGAACCGGTTTTTCTTGCCGTACACCACCCATTTGTCGAGTGCTACGAGAACGGCCGGCACAACGGTCAGCGTAAGTAATATCGCCACAAACGCTCCTACAGCCAGACAGCCTACAATATTGCTAATCATCAGATCATCAATAAACAACGCCATCGCTCCCGGACCGATCACCATAATCAGTCCCGAAGTGAGAATCGTTCGTATAGAGCCTTTATATGCCGCACAGATAGCATCCACTTGCAGCATCTTTTTGCGGTTCTCGCGGTAATAGTTGGCAAACAATATACCGTAGTCTATCGTTGCTCCCATCAGAATTGCCTGGACAATGAGATACGCCAGATACAGCATTTGTCCTGTCACCAATCCGGCTACCACCACATTAACATACACGGCACTCATCACCGTCACCACCAGAATAGTCGGCACAATCACCGAACGGAAGGTTAGCGCTACAATGAGGAAAATAGAGAGGATAGTAAGCAACGAAACGACATTCATCTCATGGTCGAAACCGCCGCGCATCTCTGCATACATCACCGATTCGCCCACATAATAGTGCTGATGCGGCATACAGGCGTCCGCCAACATCGTGAGGGTATCGACAAACGCATAGGTCTCCGGTGACTCTGCGGGCAATGAAGAGAGAACCACCAACAGAGAGTAGTTGTCTTTACGTAGCTGACCCAGACCGTCCTGTATCTGCGAATGAACGGATGCCGCCTGTGCTGCAATCGTGTCCGGCAGAATATCCGCCAGTCGCTCATCATAGACCAACGTGTCGCACAGATAAGCCAACAGCGGCTCAAAGCCCAGACGGAGTGTGTCACATTGGCTGTGTACCGCACCGTAATAATCATACAGCAATGACATCTGCGCCGGGGTTACCTCAGTCTTGACATCCGACAGTTTCATAAGCCGAGCTAACTTGGCGGCCATCTCGTCTGCCGTATAAGTCTTGCCGCTGAACACCAGTTCGGTGAACAGTTCGGCTTGCAAATCCGCCTTGCTCGGCGCTTTGTGTTTGGGCACTGCCGGAGTATCTTCCTTGACCGTTGTAACTGCCACCACGGCACGGGTCGTATCGGTGCTGTGGAGCGAAGACTGAATCGTTGTTATGGAGTTGACGATCTCCGCCGCATTGAGTTCGGACGGTTTTTTGGCAACAGTCTGTTGCGGTTCTACTTTCGGCTTCGGATAAGCTATCGCCATCAACTCATCGTCCGTAAAATCAGTGATGCCGAACGCACGGAGCAATGTATTCAAATCCGACGAATTAAGCGAAGCGTTTTTGTCCGCCAGATCCATCAGGAAAGCACGTTGCGCCAGCTGAGTACGCTGCTCGTCAGATATCATGCCCGCCAAGCCCTGACGTTTGAACAAATCGTCCACCAGCAAGTGAACATATTGCAACGGCGTCATTTTCTTCACGTTACCGGGGGCATAACCATAGACCATACGCGTCTGAATAGGCGTAGAACCCATGAAGACGGACATCTCGCTCACCGACATCGGCAAACGGATAGCTGCAGTGTCTGTCAACTTGCGCATCTCAACCGACACCGCGGATGTCTGCTTGGCATTCAGTTTCTCGATGAACGGCACGATAGCAATGCGTTTGACCGTCACCACCGGAAGCTGCACGCTGTCTATTTCTGCAGCCGGTTCGGAGTTGACCGTTAACGGAGCGATCGGCTCACGCGGCATAACAATCGTGTCTTCCTCCTGTTCTTCCAGCGGAGTAACAGGAATAACCGGTTTCGCCGGTTTGGCAGATGGAGAGGATGGCGAAACCGGAGTAACGTCCAGCATAGACTGCAGCGACGCTATCTGCGCCTTCATATCATCGTCCAGATACGAAGCGAACATCGGATTCGATGCCACATGCGTATGCAGGAAACGCGCTAATTCAGGGAACGGCAGTTTCGTCTCAACGGTGTCCTTGGACTCCATGTAATAGAGCAAGCCCACCATTTCTGGATTAATCATATCCAGCGCCTCGGGCGGCACAGTAGTACCTTCCGGCATATAGTCTTTGAAGTCCGTCAGCAACGAACGCACATGGTGCGACATCTCTGCCGGCGTCAGCGGTTGGGACATCAGCGTCGGATACGAGATAACCGACTGAATACCGGGCTGCGCCATCAGGCGCTCCGCCAATGCGTATATCGAATCTTCGTCCTGTGTCTCATACACCAGTACAAAGGGATTCGGCGACGGGAACACTTTCTCTATCTGCGACTCCGCCTCGGCTGAGAAGAAGATAGTGGTCTGACGCGAGAAATACCATGACCCGAAGAACAGCAACACGGCACCAATCGCCATCGGCAGTTTATGCCGCGCTACGAAACGTGCCAGACCGTCGGTAGGCGGCACATAAGCCGGTTTGGCGGTCTTGTTGATAACTCTGCGGAAAAGCAACATCAGTGCCGGCATGGCAGTAAACGTGCAGATAAGCGAGCAAACGACACCTTTGGCAAGTACAATACCCATGTCGGCACCTATCTTGAGGCGCATGAAACAGAGCATAAGCAGACCTACCACGGTCGTCAATGCCGATGACAGCACAGAAGGCGCAGCGCGCTTGATAGCGCGGTTAGCAGCCAACACGGCGGTCTCACGGTCCGTGTGCTCGTCCTGTTCCTGACGATAACGGTTCAGCAGCACGATACAGTAGTCAAGAGACAGCAC
>JAFPGA010000012.1 GCA_017423085.1 Paludibacteraceae bacterium
AGTTCAGGAGGTACGCGTTCCGGTTATACTCTATCCAAGTGGCGTCTTAATAATGCTTCTTCCGGAACACAATATAATTTAGGCGCGTCCTATACAAATGTAACGGCTAATGCCACATTCTATGCTCAGTGGACCCCAATCAGTTATACAATCACGTATAATAATCTGAAAGGTGCCACAAACAGCAACCCTGCAAACTATAACATTGAGTCCGCCGATATCACCTTGGTTAATCCGGGAAGCAGAACCGGTTATACATTTGGCGGATGGTACACCGATGCGGACTTAACGGTTGCAGCCGGTACACCGGCTATTGCGACCGGTTCGACAGGAAATAAGGTATTCTATGCGAAATGGACGGCAAATGATGTAGCGATAACATTGAATAAGAACGAAGGTGTGGCAGACGGTGCGGCAACAGTGAAGTACGATGGCACCAGCGCTACAATAACCACAGCCGTAACACATGCTACTAAAACGCTGAAAGGATATTATACCGCCTCAACAGATGGTACAAAGATTCTTGAGACAGATGGTTCGTTTGCGGCTTCTTCCATTGACGGGTATATAACAGCCGGTAAATGGACGAGAGCTTCGGCAACAGAATTATATGCACAATGGCTGACGGTAGAGCGGACAGTAACCTTTGATTTGGACGGCAAGGGTGATAATTTCACACGTTCTGTAGAAAATGGCACCCCTGTCAGCAAGCCGACTCCAGACCCGACGAATGCAGATTACAATTTCGTCAAATGGGTAACGACAGATGGTGGCAATGATGAATTTGACTTCAGTCAGAATATTACTGCTGATGTAACTGTTTATTCCAAATGGACACCAAAAACCTATCAGAAACGCATCTTTGCCTGCGTGGACATAAGCGTAGATTTGGAAGAAGTAGATGCCGTTAAGCAGAAAGTGCTAATCACCAGCCGTAACGGCGTAAACATCATGGGTGTGCGCAAACTGCTGGTAACGGTAGAAGGTGCTTTGGCAGGTCACACGGTAAGCATCACCAGTGATGACGGTTTGAAATTCTACAAGTTGGATGGCGGGAAGTACGTAGAGCTGACAGGTGCTGCGAACGTACTTCGTGCGCCGCTGGACGACGCGGAAGTATATGTCAGCTATAATCCGACGAGTGCCGGAGACGGTTCGATAACCACTCCGCACTTCACGATTGCATGCGACGGTGAGAGCCAGGAGTTCAACACCAGCGGCGAATACGTGAAAGTTCGCAACCTGCCGGATGCAGTAGCCATTGTGGCTAATGTTGGTGGCAGCTGGCATGGTTTATCCGCTAACATCACCAGTTCTTCGACTCCGAAGGACCAGATGGTGGCTGTTGCAACAGAAGGTGGAATCTTGAAGGCTTATGCTCCAACGAATGATTTCGGTTACAAACTATGGCAGGTTAGAACAGTGAATAGTTCTTATGACCGTTCGGGATATACCTATACAGGAGGTACACCGGCTAAATTGTATGGCGACAGGTTGCGTTTTGCCGGTTATGAAGCGAAAGGTTTGTTAGCAAACAACAATGCTTCGTCCAATCAGTATAATATCAACAATACGGGTACGATTAATGCTATCACGTCTTACTTCACCAACGACGAGAACTACGAATGGAAAGTGACGACGCGTGAAGTAGATGGTCAATTCGTCTATACCCTGCAGACCGACCAGACGAACAATACTCGTTATCTGCGTCTGTGGAACGGTCGTTGGGGAACATACCAAGACGGAAAGGGAACGGAGGATGTATATCTGTTGCCGATTGTAGAGACGGCGCTGGTGGATATGAAGCCGTATGAGTGGGGCACCGACCAAGTAGTGGTTTATTACGC
>JAFPGA010000123.1 GCA_017423085.1 Paludibacteraceae bacterium
AGGACTTACGAAGCACATTCTTCTCTTTGAAGCCAAGCTTGGCTTGTATATCTTCGATGGTATCCGGTGTAGCGGTAGCCGTCAAGGCCAGAACCGGTACATCTGGTAATAATTCCCGTACGGCTGCAATATTCAGATACGAAGGACGAAAATCGTATCCCCACTGCGAGATACAATGTGCTTCATCCACGGCAATGAGACCAATCGGCAGATCCTTAAGACGCTTTCTAAACTCCTCACTTTCAAGCCTTTCCGGCGAGCAGTAGAGAAAATGATAAGGACCGTAGAGACAGTTATCCAACGCTACGCGTTGCTTATCCCAACTCATGCCTGTATAAACAGCTGCCGCATGAATTCCTCGAGCCTGTAGATTAGCCACCTGGTCACGCATCAACGCAATAAGCGGCGTGATGACAAGGCACAATCGTTTCTCCGGATCCTCTTGCCCCATGACGAGAGTAGGCACTTGGAAACAGATACTCTTCCCTCCGCCTGTAGGCATAAGCGCCAGTGTGTCCTTTCCGGCTAACACGGACGCAATGATCTCCGCCTGCAACGGACGAAAATCCTCGTATCCGAAATATGTCTTCAGTGCCTCACGAGGGGACATAAATGACCAATTACCAATTACAAATTACCAATGCGTGTTAAAGCGTCTTTAACGCGCTTGAGCGTTTCTTCCTTTCCAAGCACATCTGTAATAGCCCAGATATGCGGGCCACGAGCAGCACCAACGAGGCAGATGCGGAAAGCGTTCATCACAATACCTACGCCGTACTCTTTGCTCTCAATCCACGGCATTACCAATGCATCCAGTGCTTCTGCAGACCAGTCTTCTTGCGGCTCTAACAATGCCAACAACTCCTGCATATGACGCGGAGAGTCCTCTTTCCAGCGTTTCTTAAGCGATTTCTCATCGTACTCAGTCGGCGCCACAAAGAAGAAGTTCACCTGCTCCCAGAGTTCCGGAACAAAGTTCACACGATCCTTCGTCAAACCGATAACGTTAGCCACCATTTGCATATCCGGATTCTCAATGCCATTAGCCTTCAGAACCGGCAAGAACATCTCTGCCAATTCCTCATTACTGCGTAACTGCAGATATTGATGGTTGAACCATTTGCCTTTCTCGTAATCGAACTTAGCACCGGCTTTGGATACGCGGTCCAAACTAAACTCTTTGATCAGTTCGTCCATCGTGTACAGTTCCTGATCTCCGCTTCCGTGCCAGCCTAACAAAGCCAAGAAATTAATGACTGCCTCCGGCAGATAACCGCTCTCACGGTAACCGCTGGAAACCGAACCATCTTTCTGGTTATGGAACTCAAGCGGGAAGACAGGGAAACCAAGACGATCTCCATCACGCTTGCTGAGTTTGCCGTTTCCATCCGGTTTGAGCAGCAACGGAAGGTGTGCAAATTGTGGCATGGTATCTTCCCAACCGAACGCACGATACAGCAACACGTGGAGTGGAGCAGACGGCAACCATTCCTCACCACGAATGACATGACTAATCTCCATCAAATGGTCATCCACAATGTTTGCCAAGTGGTACGTAGGCAGATCATCGGCCGATTTGTACAGCACTTTGTCATCAAGAATATTGGAGTTGATTACCACCTCCCCGCGAATGAGGTCGTGCACGTGCACGTCCTCATTAGGTTCTACCTTGAAGCGAACGACATATTTTTCTCCTTTAGCAAGCAATTCGCCCACTTCCTCCGCGCTCATTGTTAATGAATTGCGCATCTGCATGCGCGTGCGTGCATCGTATTGGAAGTTCGGGATTTCGGTACGTTTGGCTTCCAAC
>JAFPGA010000124.1 GCA_017423085.1 Paludibacteraceae bacterium
CTCAGCAGCCTGGCCCTCTTCGACCGTCTGCCGGGAAATCACGTTGGAATCCTTGTCGACAAAGACGACCGTATAGACGTTGGTACCGGATACTGTCTCAAACTGCGCGTAGACGTCCATATCGCCGGTGACGTAATCGAAATCATCCGGATCCCAGCCCGTGAAGCGGTAGCCGGTGGCGGGCATACCGAGCTCATTCGCGGCAGGGGCTGTCGCAGCGCCGAACTCATCGACTTCCTGGGTTTTGATCAGGGCGCCCTGCCAGCCATAGAACTTGACGGTGTACTTCGTGACATTCTCGACAACCACTTTGCGATAGAGCTGAATTGTTGCTGAATCTCCAGCATCTCCGCTGTACGCGCCAAAGCCGGTGACCGCTCCGGTAGAACTCGTAATACAAAAGACAGTTTTTGTTACTGTCGAGCCATTGTTCGAATTTGTAAGCGTAATCGACAGTTTGTGGTTTGCGTAGTTAAAGCGATAGAATTGATCAGAGCTTGCCCTATACGTATCAGGGTAGAAAGCCAACGTATTATTTGCAACACCGCTTGCGGTCGTATCAACAGACAGATATTTGCTATCATGATAGATCAGGCGTCCACTGTTATTGGGAGAGAACGTCCATACCACATTATCTATCGATGCACCGACAACAGAACTGGTATCAACTCCTGTTACATTTCCCGCAGCTGTATATTGGTCTTTGATCGCCTTAACCGCGTAGACACAATTGCTGGTATAGTTGCTGCTGCCGAAATAGAGTGTTTGGTGCGAATTGGAGGTTTCCGGGTTATAGTTCATGACCAACCAGGTATTCCCATTGCTGTCCACATAGCCGATCAGATACTCTTCATTATCTTCGATTGTATCCGTCGGTTCCCAATATACCTCGTCATCGTCGCCGACCACTGCAGCAGGCGGGGTATTCGTAACAGTGATGTCGTCAACATTCAGATAGAACTGATTCGTGGAGCCATGGTGTCTGATGGCAACATAGACGTCTTCACCCTCAAAACGGGGCGGAATCGTACCGGTAGTTTCCGTATAGGTACTTGTTGTTGTAGCTTCTGCTATCTTAACACCATTATTTTGGATCGCATTAGCACTTGAATTGTCTGTAGTGACCCAAATCTCAAAGTGTTCACTCGGATAACTCGAATCCTGGCCGCGCGCATACAGACTCACAACGTTTGTACCGGAAGGAAGATCCTCAATAACGGGAGTTACCAGCCAGTTGTCCGGGATAAGAGCTGTAGTTGTCGATTTATCGTAGGATTCAGAATAGAGACAATACGATCCGCTATTTACGTAAACGTTATTAGAGTTGCCAATCTTCCAACTAAAACCGTCGCCGTCAGCGTCATAATTCTTCCAGGTTGAGGGCAGGCTGCTGAAGGAGATATCCCAGCTTACCAGAGTCTCCGATTCGCCCTCCGTCAGCGGGCGGGTGCCGCCGCTTGCGGAGCGGACCGGCGTTGAGGCGGGCATCGCGGAGGTCAGGGGCTGAACACTGGAATTGACGGTGCCATGGACTGCGTCGGCGGCGTCCAGCCTGAAGGGCTTGCCGGGATAAACCTTTACCGTATTCCCATTGTGGTCCGTGTACTCCCAGTACAGGAAACGCTTGCCGGTTTCCGGTTCAGACGCCGCGCGGCCGATGGCCTCCGTGCCGTCC
>JAFPGA010000125.1 GCA_017423085.1 Paludibacteraceae bacterium
CAAGATCCTCCGTGACGGTCAGATCCTTATCCTCCGCGGGGACAAGACCTACACTATCACCGGACAGGAAGTGAGATAAATTACATTTTTAATAAAAAAGTCCCGCATATATTTGCATATGTGGGATTTTTTGTATTTACCAAAAGAAGGTAATTTAACCTAATACAACAGGTACATTTTGGATTTGTCACGCCAGCCGGCTTGGTACTCGTTCTTGACAAAATAGATCTTGAGGTCCGCCTGGTATTCATAGTCCACAAAATAGATCTTCACATCAGCCTGATACTCTTTATCTACGAAATACCATTTACCTTCGTTTCCGGAAGCATTGTACTCCTGACTTTCTTTGTACACCAGTAAATCTGCCTGGTACTCGTAATCCACCACAAAGACCTTCACATCTGCCTGATACTCATAGTTGGTGGAGTACACTTTTTGTGCGTACGTGCTCACGGTGGCTATCACTACTGCCACGATACAAAAAACGATTCGTTTCATAAGTTTGCTTTTTTATTCCACCAGATGCAAAAATTATGCCAAGGAGAAAGTGAATTTACGTTCGCCTTGTAGTGCGAACAACAAGTATTTTGCCGAAAAATGCTGCTTATGCAAGCATAGACGATATTTTTTCGGCAAAAACCTTGTATATCCCAAAAATTTGTAGTAAATTTGCACCCGCAAATGAAAAAACAGATTTTCATATTGTTGCTGGCAGGAGTGCTCATCGGGTGCGCCAATAGGGGAGTGGGACCGCAAGGCGGACCGAAAGACTCTATACCTCCTATGCCTTTGTTCTCCGAACCTGAGATCAGTTCGGTCAATTTTACCGGGAACAGGATAGAGGTGACCTTCGATGAGTATATTCAGTTGGATAATATAGCATCCAACCTGCTGATGTCGCCGCCACAGCAGAACCCGCCGGACGTTAAGGCGCGTGGCAAGAAACTGCTGGTGCTGTTCAAAGACTCGCTGCGTGAGAACACGACATACACGATTGATTTTGGTGCCGCGGTGTGCGACTACCACGAGAAAGTTCCTTTGCGCGGGTTCTCGTTCTGTTTTGCCACGGGACCGGAGATAGATACATTAGAGTACTTCGGTCGCGTCTATGATGCGGCAACGCTAAATCCTATTCCGGGTGTGTTGGTGGGTATTCATAATGATTTGTCTGACACTGCGTTTGTCAAACATCCTTTCCTGCGCATCGCTAAAACGGATTCGACCGGATATTTCCGCATCGGTAATATCCATCCGGGTACCTATCGTCTGTATGCTGTGGATGATATCAGCCGCGACTACCGCCTGACGATAGGTGAGGCTTATGCGTTTGCCTCGGAACCTATTGTGGTGTCTGTACCGGTGGATAGCAGCAGCAATCAGTTATCAGCTATCAGTGATCAGTCATCAGCTCCTCTTCTGCTTTTCAAAGAGGAACTGCAGAAACTCTATCTGCAGCGCACTTTGCGTGAGCAGCAGCACCGTGTGCAAATCCTGTTTTCCGCTTCGCCGGACAGTTTGCCGGAGATCCGTGCATTGAATGATACGGTGCATTACTATACTCAGTACTCGCATAAAGGTGACACGGTGACGCTGTGGTTGACGGACAGTGCCACTATTCGTCAGGACTCGCTTTTCTTTGAGGTGCGCTACCGTCAGACGGACTCGCTTTATCATCTTGAGTGGGTGACCGATACGCTGCGGGCTATCTGGCGGGCGCCGAAACTGACGGCTAAGGCCTTGGAGGCGCAGGAACGAAGGAACCGGAACAGACGGCTGGAACTGACCACCAACGCACGCAAAGGATTTGACCTGTACGACACCTTGCGTATCAACTGTTCCACTCCGCTGGACTCGATTGACCGCCAGGCGTTCCATCTATATATCGTTGAAGACACTGTGCATCGCATAGTTCCCTTTGAGTGGATGCCGTACGACTCCATGCCTATGTCCCTCTCGCTGCTGGCTGCTTGGAAAGAAGGGGGAACGTATGAACTGAAGATAGATAGCGGTGCCATGCGCGATGTGTACGGTGTCACCCATATTGCTGCCAACTATTCGTTGCAACTCAAAACACAGGCGGATTATTCCACTTTGCGTGTCCGGCTCAATCCCTATATCCACAATGCACGCATACAACTGCTCAACAGCAAGGACCAAGTGGTACGTGAACTGCCGGCAAGCGAGCAAGGCGCATTCTTCCAACACCTTCAACCGGATACCTATTACCTGCGTCTCTATCTGGATGAGAACGGGGACGGCAAATGGACTCCGGGCTACTGGGATGAGCAACGTCAGCCCGAGCCGGTCTATTACTATCCCGAGAAGATTCAGACCAAGTCCAATTGGGACTTTGAGGAGGAGTGGAACTATCTCGCTGTGCCGCAGATGGAATCTAAACCGCGGGAACTGATTAAGATTCAACCGCTCAATAAGAAGTGAGAAACAAATGGTTTGATTATAGCTTTTTAGGCGTCGGTCTGCTTATCCAGATCGTCACTTTTGTTGTTGCGAATCATTTGGCTTCGGACTCGCCGCTCCCCATTATCAGCCTTATTTGCGGCTTGTTAGGTGTGTGTTCGGTTTGTCTTACGGCGCAGGGAAATATACTGACGTATGTCTTCGGTTTCGCGCAGGTCATCACCTATACCTGGCTCTGCATTTCGCAGCGTTTCTACGGCGAGATAGCCATCAATGCCTATTATTTTATCACCATGATCTACGGTGTCTTTGCCTGGCGCAAACGGCTTCAACCGGCAGGTGACCAATCCGCAGTTATCACGCCGCGCCGGCTGTCCTATCCGGTTCTGGCGCTTATTGTGGTGCTGACGCTTCTCGGCTCCTGGCTGGCAGGGTGGGGACTCGCTGTCTGGACGGACGACACGCAGCCGTACTTGGATGCCTTTACAACAGTACCTGCACTCGTGGCGCAGGTACTGATGATTCTCGTTTATCGCGAGCATTGGTTTCTTTGGCTGGCGGTGGATGTGTTCAGTGTCGCGCTGTGGCTGCGTGCCGGCGACTACTGCATGACCGCCCAATATGTCTTCTGGTGTGCGAACTGTTTGTATGGGTTAAGACGTTGGCACTCCTTAACTCCTTAACTCCGTCACTCCTTCTCATTCGGCATCTTCAGCGTGTACAAAATCGCTTCGGCTTGCCGCATGGCATTACGTTTCTTCTGTCCGGGAGCGTAAAGGAATGTTTCTGCGGTCACGACTCGTCCGTTCACTTGATCCAGACGTGTCAGGCTGACGAACGGACCGCCCATCGCCTCTCCGTTAAACAGTTTCCATAGTCCGCGTGTCTCCAGACCATAGAACCCTCCGACTGTGTCGCGCAGAGCAGCTACCGAACGGGTCACAGGCGGAAAATGCTTGAACTCAGTGCCCATGTAACTTCCTTCCACTTGTGCGCTAACCAGTTGTCTCATGACATCATTGCGCACGGCGATGATGGAGTCGCTGCTGAACTGCTCTTGTGCCGTGTACGGATAACTATACACCATCACATCGCGCCGCATCGGACCCTTGTTATTGCAGCACCATACGACGTGTGCCGTCTGTCCGTTGCCGGCATGGATAGGGATAACTGTGTCTTGGATGAGGATGTAGTCTTCCGGAATCCACAGGTCATAACCTTGTTTCTCCAAAATAGCGCGTGCCTGTTTATTCGTTCCGCCGCGGTAAAAATGCGCCTGGCGGGCGAGTTCTTCACGGACAAACCACTCGCGCACAGTCTCGCCGTGCTCCTGCCAATAACTGAGGAACGACTCGTTGTCCGGAGCCTGGATGCGCACTACCGCTTGAGGCTTGGACCAGACGTCGCGGCTCTGAACCGCTTTCACTTGGGTGTATTTGTGCTCGTTGATGTCGATAAGCAGAATGTTACGCGAAGCCATGTACATCGCGTCAAACTGTGCCGGACTGATATGTGCCACGGTGAAGACGGCTTCCATCTGCGGCAGACCGTACATGTCGGCTGCCATGACCTGCGAAACAGGTTCGGTCACCGCCGGCTCGCTCACTACCAGACACTCATAGATACTACCCGTTGCTGAAGTCAGCAGACGATCATTGCTACCGCTGCAGCCCCATAATACCAAGGCAATCAGCGCAAAGACTATACTTTTTTTCATGTGTTTGTGTTGTATTTGGCTGCAAAGGTACAAAAAAAATACCATATTGGCAAATTTAATGGAAAAAAATTTGGATATTTCAAAAATTAGTAGTAATTTTGCATCGCAAATCGAAAAAATGTTCCATTTGAAGATTTTTTTGTTTAGCAAAAAGCAGATTATAGGGAGGATTATTAACCTTAAATTACAAGCATATGACTTTATCAACCGATTCAATTTTCCTGACAACGGATAAAGAGGGTTTTCGTGTGTGTCGTGAGACACGTACGACTTCTGTTGCCACCATGACAGTACTGTATTGCTGTAATGGATATATTGATGTGTTCTATCATGGTGAAATGATTCGTATCAACAAGGGGTACCTTTTTATTCGTGTGCCGGATTTCACGCATGAGCTCGGTCCGTATGAGATGTCTCCGGATTTCGAATTCAAACAGGTCACGGTTGATGCCGATATCTATGAGAAATTGATGTATGACCATATGCGCGTGGAACCCAATTGGTGGGCGAAACAAGAGTACGTCAAAGAGAACCCCTTGTTCGAACTCAATGAGCCAAGCCGGGAGTTCTTTGACATCTATTTCGATTTGCTTACCATGCAACTGCGGGATAAGATGACCGCTTACCGCAAGCAGATTCTTATGCTCATTGCACGGGCTGCAACCATGGAGATGCTCAATTACATGGATAAACTGGCACTGGTGGATGATAAGGTAGTTACACGCAACTCGGTTAACCAGAGCGATTATACATTCCGTGAGTTCACGCGTTTGTTGCAGCAATATCCTCATCAACGGGAAGTGCAGTGGTACGCGCAGAAACTGGGTATCACGCCTAAATATCTGTCGGAGATTTGCAAGGAGCGAAGCGATAAATCAGCCGGCGAATGGATCGCGGACATTACGGTGGCAGAAATCAAGCACTACCTGCGTAATACAACGCATCCTATTCGTGAGATCGCGCGGATCATGGAATTCCCGAACGCCAGTTTCTTCTGTCAGTACACCAAAAAGCACACAGGACTTACTCCGAACCATTACCGGAAGGAGAAACAAGCATAATAAAAGGCTGCCAACCGGCAGCCTTTTTGTTGCTCAAACCATTTTTACCATGCAAACAGCGGGTGCTGCATCATCTCGCGGTTCACTTCTTCGCGCACAGCAGCGATGACAGATTCGTTGGTCGGGTCAAGCAGCACCTTGTCAATCAGTTCTACAATCCACGGCATCTGGTCTTCTTTCAGACCGCGGGTGGTGATAGCCGGTGTTCCGAAGCGTAGACCGGAAGTCTGGAACGCACTGCGGCTGTCGAACGGCACCATGTTCTTGTTCGTCGTGATATCGGCGCTCACCAGTGCCTGTTCGGCTACCTTGCCGGTTAACTCCGGATACTTGGTGCGCAGGTCAATCAGCATCGAGTGGTTGTCCGTACCGCCGCTGATGACCTTGTAGCCTTTGTCCATGAACGCCTGTGCCATGACGGCTGCGTTCTTTTTAACTTGCTGCTGATAGATCTTGAAGTCCTCTGTCAGCGCCTCGCCGAACGCTACGGCTTTGGCTGCTATTACGTGCTCCAACGGACCGCCCTGCGTGCCGGGGAACACAGCGGAGTCGAGTAGGGCGCTCATCTTCTTGATCTCGCCTTTCGGCGTGGTCTTACCCCACGGATTATCGAAGTCCTTACCCATGAGAATAACACCGCCACGCGGACCGCGAAGGGTCTTGTGCGTGGTACTCGTCACGATATGCGCATGCTTGAGCGGGTTCTCCAACAGCCCTGCAGCGATCAGTCCTGCCGGGTGCGCCATGTCCACCATGAAAATAGCGCCTATCTCATCTGCCACACGGCGAATGCGGGCGTAGTCCCACTCACGGCTGTACGCGCTCGCACCCGCGATAATTAGTTTGGGTTTATGCGTGCGTGCCTTGAGTTCCAGATCGTTGTAGTCAACACGACCCGTCGCTTCATCCAAGTCATAACCGATGGCGTTGAACACCAGACCGCTGAAGTTCACTGCCGAACCGTGACTGAGGTGACCGCCATGACTCAGGTTAAGCCCCAGGAATGTGTCCCCGGGTTTGAGACATGCCATGAACACCGCCATGTTCGCTTGCGCACCGCTATGCGGCTGCACATTCACGTACGCAGCATCATACAGTTTCTTCAGTCGCTCAAGGGCTATATCCTCGGCTATATCGACTACCTCGCATCCGCCGTAATAGCGGTGTCCGGGATAGCCCTCAGCGTACTTATTGGTCAGCACACTGCCCATCGCTTCCATCACTTGGTCGCTCACGAAGTTCTCACTCGCGATTAACTCAATGCCTTTCATCTGACGTTCACGCTCACGGCGGATGACATCAAAAACCTCTGCGTCTCGGTTCATATCTGTGTTGTGTTTGATTTGCGACTGCAAAGTTACTACAAATTATTCAAATATGCAAGAATTAGGCAAAAAATAGTAGAATAATTTGCACTTCTTTTAAAGAAGTGTATTAATAATCGTGTGTTTTTTCATAACTTTTGCTCTTGTGTGATTGACAAAAAAGCAGTAATTTTGCACTCGATATAAAATGGGCTCTTTTGAGGGTCTAAATCATAAAG
The DNA here is from genome assembly GCA_017423085.1 of Paludibacteraceae bacterium. Classification (GTDB taxonomy): domain Bacteria; phylum Bacteroidota; class Bacteroidia; order Bacteroidales; family Paludibacteraceae; genus Colicola. The sequence goes on from JAFPGA010000125.1 coordinate 6,740, forward strand.
AAAAGAATACAAAAAAGAATATGAGGAAATTTTTTAGTAGTGTATTATTAGTCTTTTTGATGTCGGTGACGACATCTATGACATTTGCCCAGCAGTTGCCCGACCCGGGATTTGAGGATTGGTCGGGTACCCAATTTGACGGTGTTGCCCAACCGAAATATTGGAACTTCTCCAATGTGGAGCAGATGAGTTTCAAGTTCAATTTCGCGCATGAGACCACCGGTCGTTCCGGTAAAGCACTGCTCGTTCAAGACCAGTTTGTTGCGGTGGTGGGTATCGGTGCAACTTCTCCGGGTTATGTCTCTTTGGGACATCCGTGGGCGTACGTGTCAAGCGTAACGGCTATCAATGACGCTACCGCCGGTACGTACGGTGGTATCAACTGGGCTTATCGTCCGGACTCCATGGTCGTATGGATCAAACGTATCTATGACAGTTCGGTCAGCAATGCGGCAGGAGACCATACGAGTGAGGAGCAGTTCCACCTCTTGTATTACGCGTGGTCGGGAACTTCGAAAGGAACTTCGTACAAAGCGAAAGATTTGTCTTGTACAGACCTCTCCATTCATTCCGATGCTGCTGCCTACTGCGTGGACGAGGAGTCGGATATCCGTCTCTCTACCAACGGAAACGAGTGCGGTACGCCGAAACAGCAAGCCAAGCAGATAGCTGAAGGTTGGTATCACGAAGCGAAGAAATATCAGAACTGGACACGTATATCGGTGCCGATCTTTTATCTGAATGACGATACACCGCAAAAATGTAATGTGATTCTTTCTGCCGGACGTTATCCGGATTTCCGTGCCAATAACGGTCAGTATGCCGGTAGCACACTTATCGTGGACGATATCCAAATGGTGTACTCCAGCCAAATACAGAAACTGTATATCGGAGGTAAAGAGTGGAAGGCATTTGACCCGACGAGCACAGAGGTTCAGACTTATTCTCTTGGTGCCGGTGTAACGGCTATCCCGGAGATTGTTGCCATGCGTGGTGCCGGTAAGTTGACCAATAGTAAAGGTGCGACCACTACGTTCCCCGGCCGTCGTCTAAGCAGTTCGGAGTGTACGATAGTCAACGGTCAGATAGATGGTGAGCCTACAACGATCACTGTACGTGCGGAGGATGGTACTTCCACCATGGTCTATCGCATCAAGTTCGTTTCGCAGGTAAGCAATAATGCCCGTTTGGCAGATATTCGCGTGAATGGTCAGTCTATCAGCGGATTCAATGCTTATCTGACGAGCTATAACGTCGCTCTGCCGTACGGTACGACCGATGTGCCGGTAGTGGAAGCGACTGCACAGGATGCCTCGGCGCGCATTGCTATCACCCAGCCGACTTCTACCAACGGAACGGCTACTATCGTTGTTACAGCCAGCGACGGTACGACGAAGATGACCTACACGCTCTCGTTCTCGGTAGCTGCGCTGACGGATGTGACGCTGAAAAACATTTTTGTGGACGGCAGTCTGCTGCCGGGATATGTGCCGACCAAGTCGAACTATACCGTCTCTTTGCCGTTAGGCACGACTGCTGCTCCGTCTATCACCTGGGAGTCGGCGTACGCAGACGGTGTGCAGAGCGTTGCACTGTTGAGTAACACGCTTGAGAACGGTGCGCAGATACAAGTGTCTATTCCGAATACAACGCTTTCCAAAACGTATAAGATTACGTATAAGATAGAGGCATCTTCCTATTCGTATCTGGCAGGTATTCAACTGGACGGAGTGGAATTGGAAGGTTTTACTCCGGAGAAAACGGCTTATACGATCACGTTGCCGTTAGGAACTGCCTTGCTGCCTACCATCACATGGACCAAAGGCGACCCGTATCAAGAAGTGCAGTTGACCGAGGGTGGTGTGGATGGCATTACACGTATTGAGGTGACGGCTGCCAACGGTTCTACCACGACCTATCGTTTGACGTTCAAGACAGAGAAATCGTCCAATAACGCCTTGGCGGGTATTGCTGTCAGTGGCGATCCTCTGGAGAACTTCCATCCCGATACACTCTTGTATCATGTCACCCTTCCTGCCGGTACGAGTGCGATTCCTGCAGTGACCTTTACGACAGGTGATGCTTATCAGACGGTGGCGCAGTCGATTAATCAGACCATGATGACGGTGCGTCTGACGGTAAGTGCCGGCGACGGTTCTATCCGTGTCTATACGCTCGTCTTCGAAGTGGAGAAATCCGCGAACGCCCTGTTGCAGATGATTTATCTGAACGGACAGGAGTTAGAAACCTTCCAGCCGGAGAAACTGGACTACTCGCTTGTATGGACTGAAGCAACGATGCCCCAAGTAACTGTCTTGGCGAACGAGGGTCAGTCTGTAGTGATCTCGGCTCCTGCATCTTACGGTCTTGTGCGTATTGTCGTGACACCGGAAGAGGGAACTCCGAATACCTACACCGTGCGTCTCTCTTCGCCCGATGAGGTGGTGTTGCCGCCGTTCCCTACGGACTCGTTCCAACTGTCGGACGAAGCCCGTTTAGCGGGATTGTATATTGATGGCAATAACTATGAAGCATTTGATGCAGATACCTATGTATATACTTATCCGTTGGAGCGTCACACCTACCAAGTGCCGGCTATCATGCCGGTAGCGGCTACCACCGGACAGACTATCACGATTGAGTATGGTGCTGTCAATAATCCGACGTATATCCGTGTGCTGGCTGCGGACAAGATGAGCAGCAAGACATATACTATCCGATTCACTGCTCCGCGGTCGAGCAATACAGCTTTGGCTTCTGTTGAGATAGAAGGTGTCAGCTTCACTTTCAATCCGTCTCAATTGACTTATACCGGTTTGGCTGTTCCCTATGGTTCTTCTTCACCGGTTATCACAGCGGAGCCGGGAGAACCGGAGCAGTCGCTGGTTATCACCGAAGCACCTGTCGGTGTGCCGTCGACTATTGTGGTGACGGCGGAAGACGGCACACAGGCTACCTATCGTTTCTCTTATCAAATGGACTATCCCGATTTGTCGAATGAACTGCTGTCCATTGTAGTAGACGGTGTCGGCGCACTTGATCTGTCGCAAGGCAGCACATTCGATATAGAACTTCCCTATGGTTCAACCACGCTGGATATCGTCAATATTATCAAAAACTATCCGGAGCAGAAACTGCAAGTCATCAACGGCGGTCCTAACGGCACTACGACGATAACCGTCAAGTCGCTTAATCTGGCAGAAGCGGATAAGTTTTATACCATCACATCGCACATGCCCGAGTATGACCCCGCCGCGCTGATGGATATCAAGGTGAACGGAACCTCTATCCCGCAGTTCCGACCGAATATCTATAATTATGTTGTTACCGTCAGCGATGTTCCCACTGTGACCTATACCGTGCAGAGTGGAGCGGAAGTAGATGACGATGCATCGAACGAGAAATACGCGAAACTGGAAGTGACGGCAGATGGTTACAGCCACACTTATACGGTGACATTCTTCTACCCGAACGATTATACATTCGATTTGGGCTTTGAGAACTGGGAGAGTTACACCAACAGTCATGTGGATAAGACAGGCAGCATCCCTCACGGATGGTACGCCCCGCTTAATGCAACCACTTCCGGCGGAACGATGGACTACGATCCGACGGATTATATAGGCACCGGTACCGGTACCAACCGTACGCAAGGCAGTAGGGCTGTGAAATTGAATACCGCTTATCTGCTGGCATCGGCTGAATCTATGCCGGGCTTCCTGTCGCTCTCACAGCCGTCTGTCGTGGTAGGCTCCTGGTATGGAGTGACATACACTACAACATCCTTGAGCTTCGGATCCGGTATTCCGTTCCGCAACACGCCGGACAAGATCCAGGTGGATTATAAACTGGAGTCGTATAACAAGGTCAGCGGCTGGCACTTGACCTATAAGGCAAACAGCCAAAACCTGTTCAACTACACCCAGAATTTCAGCGCGATCACCACGGGTGCATGGAACACGCTCTCGCAGGACATCACGTACGATGCGGATTTTGTACCGGTGAATCTGGATATCCTCATTAGCGCTGCGGAGACGGATGTGCTGAGTGACTATTATATCGGTGCCGGCGGTATGTTTGATGACAATAAATATAAATCGACCATGTATTTTGACAATATCCGCTTCAGCTATAACTCCACGCTGAACGGTATCAAAGTGAACGGCATCAATGCAAGCAAGAGCGGTACGGTTTTCTCTGTTAATATTAATTCCGATTCGATGGGAGAGCCGGAGTTGGAGTTTGACCATGCGGTAAACGACCAGATGCCGGTAGTTTCATGGACGGCGGAGAAGAACAACCAACGCACCGCTTCTATTCGCATCTACGCGGAGGATTTGCAGACCTATACCGATTATACACTGGTGGTAAAACGTCCTAAATCGTCTAACCGTACCTGTGTATGGGAACTGAACGGAATGGATTTGACGGTTACCAAGGGTTCGCCTTATCAGACGATCACCGTCACAACCAATGACACGGCATATGTCATTACCGTCAAGGCCGAGAACGGTCTCAAACAAACCTACTATGCTGCATGGAACACATCTGCCGGTAGCGCCGATGTAACGGTAACCACTATCCCTGCGGAAATAGGTGTCTCCGGTAGTTCAACGGCGCATCTGGCGGAACTGACGGAAGAGCCCGTGCTTAATTACTCCCGTGAGTACGCTTTGGATAGCATCGTTATGATAACCACGGATACCTGTTATGCTATCACGGTGTATGGTACTGACGCTGATACCACGTATCTGGTAGCACGCCATCCGTCCAATAATGCGCAGCTGGCATCCATGACCACGAATGATGTGTCCGTTCCGGGCTTCTATGAGGAGACGTACGATTACATCGTTTCGGTGGCGTCACTTGATTCGTTTGCAGCGGAAGCGCAAGATCCTGATGCTACGGTACAATATGTATATGTGCCTGTTGATGAGGACAACACGGCAGTCTTTGTGCTTGTTACGGCAGCGGACGGTGTGACCCAACGTCACTACTCTGTGCTTGTACGTATTCATACACTGGCTACGGATGCTTATCTTACTGCAATCACGGCGGATGAGGTGCTGCTGAGCGGTTTCCAATCGACAAAATACGATTACACGATTCAGCTTCCGGCTGGTTCGGCTATCCCGCAAATGGCTTCTATCGCTTGCGAAGGTGCTACCGTGGATTTGCACACGGAGATGGTTGGTTCATCTGCGGTCGTGACTTTTACCGTGACTTCGGAAGACGGTCTGACACAACGCACCTACACGGTTAACGTGAATGTTTTGCCGTCAGAGGGTTGCACGCTAACGAACCTCTTTGTCGGTGACGATGCGGTAGCGGAATTTGCATCCGATAAGTTGACCTACGACATTGAACTGCCGTATGGTACTACCTCGCTGCCGGACATTGATTATATCAAGGCGGACCGTACCAGTACGGTGAGCGTGACTACCGATGGTTTGGATGTAACGGTCACCGTGACCGCGGAAGACGGTGTACACCAGACGATATATACGATTCATTTCACGATCGCCAAATCCACCAATGCTGACTTGCAGTCCATTCTGTTGGACGGAGAAGCGCTGGGGACGTTCTTTGCGGATGAATACGTCTATTCTGTGCAGTTGCCTTACGGCACAACGATACCGGTGATCACTGCTATAGCGGCAGACTCAACGGCAAATGTTACTATCAGCGGTGACACGATCACCGTCGTAGCAGAGGACGGTGTACATACCAATACGTACGTCATTACCTTTACTTTTGCCGCATCCACCAATCCTTATCTGCAGTCTATTGATTTGAACGGTGTGCCGCAGAAGGGTTTTGCATCGGATGAGTTTATCTATCAGGATACGTTGTCAGTCGGAACGGCTATCCCTGAGATTACATGGATAACGGGTGATGACCAGCAAGTGGTGGATACTGTGTGGGTAAGCGAAACACAACTGACCATCACGGTTACCGCCGGAGACGGCATCACGACGGCTGAGTACTCGTTGACGTTTGAGTATGTGCTGTCCTCCGATTGGCACTTGACGGATTTGCAGGTAAACGGCACTACTATTGATGGCTTTACGCCTGACTCGTTGATATACAAGATTGTATATCCTGTCGGCACATCGGAGTCGGCGTTCTGTACGGCAGACCTTATCGGTGCAATTCCGGTAGAAGAAGGGGCTTCGGTGTCTGTAACGGAAGATGAAAACCATACGATCACTGTCTTCGTTACGGCTCCGGACGGTACTATCGGTGTCTATACCATAGAGCAGGAGATCATGCTCTCCGGTGAAGCGCGTTTGCGTATGATCTGGCTGGACGACAAAGAGGTACGCGCGTACCATATGGATTCGCTGACCTATTCCATTGTTCTTGTGCCCGGATCGGTATTACCTACCATCACTGCCGAACCGATAGATACGCTCGCGACGTGGGAACTGGGCATGGAGACGGAGACAGAAAACGGCAAACGGGTAGAGGTGTACGGTGAGGCGCAGAACGGTACGACCATTACCTATGTGTTGGAGTTCAACTATGCCAACTGGACAGCATCCAGTAAAGTGGATGATGATGATTACCTGTTTATCTATATCGGCAACGGTCAGTACAAAGCCGTCACCATCGGTATCGGTATTCAGTTTGCTGTCTATGACGCCGTCGGTCGTCTGCAGGTGATGAAAGAGCTGCCTGTAGCAGACCCGGCAGATGTCTATGTGACCGTAGATCCGGAGACCGGAAACCAGATTCTTGAACAGGCAGACCCGTCTGCAGCTGGCTTAATTTTTGAGCCGTCAGCCGGTCAGACATATTTCTATGTCTTCTTCGATTCGAAGACAAAGAGGATAGCGAAGGGCGGCAAATTTGCTCTAATACGATAAAAAAGAAAAAAAATCCTGCATACATTTGCGTATGTGGGATTTTTTTTGTATCTTTGCAGCCCAAATATACAAGTTCGATACAAAGGGACGATTTATGGCTACTGCACAGAACAGAAAGAAACGTGTCCTGGTCACGTACATAGAAGCCGGATTTGGTCATATCACAACGGCCAATTCGATAGCTTCGGCTATTGAGGCGCTCCACGACCCGAACATAGAGGTGATACGCAAGTATATGTTCAAGGACGACCCGGTGTTAGTGAAGTTGGAGAAGAGTTATGTGCGCGATGTGAAATGGGCAAACACCTTTCCGTGGCATAACTATCTCCAGATGGCCGCTACACATATAGGCGGTATCCATAACTCCTTGCCTTTCGTCGTTTCGCTCATCTATCGTAAGGTGCGCGAGAAATACTTGGCAGAGTTGGCTCAGATCAAGCCGGATATCATCATCGACACTCATTACTTCACTTCTTTTCTGGCTACCGAATACCGCGATAAGGTCGATCCGCATGTCAAGGTGGTGACTTATGATCCGGATAATAATGTGCATAACTGGTGGAATATCCGAGTGGATAAGTTCATTGTTAACTGCCGGCTCGCTTTCCACGAGGCGCTGGAGAAAGATTTTACGCGTAAGCAGTTGATGATCGTGCCGTTTGTGACCCGCAAGGAGATCATGGACGTAACGGAAGACAAGGCTTATTATCGTGAGCAATACGGTCTGCCGCAAGACCGCTTTACGGTCATGGTGGCTGCCGGCGGATACGGTAAATCCGGAATGAACCGTGTAGTCAATGCCTTGATGCATGTCAAGTATCCGATTACGATCATCGCTATCTGCGGCACGAACAAACGCATGTATAACCGTTTGATGAGCTTGAAGACGAAAGTCGCGCCCCACATTGACCTGCGCCCTTATGAGTTTGTTAACAAGGTGTACGAACTCAACCGCGCGTCCGATGTGTTCCTCACTAAGGGTGGCCCGAACGCGATGCTCGACAGTGCGCTGTTGGGAGTACCTATCGGAGTGTTCTATTGTGCTTCGCCTATCGAATATAAGTCGATGCACTTGTTCACCTCTATCCTCAACTGCGGACGCTTCTTCCGGACTGCCCATCGGATAGTACGATGGGTGAACGAATGTGCCTCCGACCCGTCTATTCTCGATATCTATATCGATGCCGAGAATGAAGTGCGGGCAAAAGGAAACGGGGCTGTTCAAATCGCACAATTTATTCAAACCTACGAATAAAACGATTCATGGAAGACACCGCCAAAAAAGAGAAAGAGAACCGTTCCGTAGCATCCCGATTCAAGCCGTCGATGGTCGTTTGGCCTATTCTGTTCGGTTTAATCGGAGTAGGGTATATGCTTTGGCGCGAGATGCACAACGGTATTCCGGACGAGCCTTTGGAGCTTAATGAGTATTGGTGGGTCTTTGGACTGTTGGTCGTTTTGTTTACGTTGTTGAAGGATTTCTCGGGCATGTATCGTCTGCGTGTTATGTCCGGTGCTCCGCTCACGTTCCGTCAGCTGTTTCGCATTCGTATGCTCTATGAGTTCACCTCTGCCGTCACTCCTTCCGCTGCCGGCGGTTCATCGTTGGAGGTGATTTTTATTCATCGCGAAGGCATCAAAGTCAGCCGTGCCACGTCCATGACCATATTGGCATTGTTTATGGACGAGCTGCTGATGATCGTCTTCTTCCCAGCCTTACTGGCAGTCATTCCGTACAATGATATGTTCACGTCTGAAGGCTATTTCCAATACGGCTACCTGTGGGCGTTTATCATCGGCTACGCGATGAAGTTCGTATGGGTGACGCTGCTCGCCATCGGTTTGTTTTTCAAGCCGTCCGTGTTCGTGAGTATCATCGGTTTCGTGTTCCGTCTCAAATGGCTCAAACGCTTCCGTTTACGGGGTCTTAGAACGGCGATCGAGATGCGTCAGTGCGCACAGGAGATTCGCCATGAGTCGTTCGGATACTGGCTGCGCTTGGCACTGTCCACTATCGGCATATGGGGCTTCCGATTCCTGATAGCGAATGCAGCCATTATGATTTTCAACCCCTTGTCCTTTGATGCGAACCTGATGTGTTTCGCACGCCAGTACATTTTGGGCATCGTTTGTATGATAGTACCCACACCAGGCGGAAGCGGTTTTGCGGAAGTGATGTTTGACGACTTCCTCGTCGGCTATATCTCGCAGAAAATGTCCACTGTGATGATTGCGTCTATTTGGCGTCTGTTTACTTACTATTATTACTTAATCGCCGGAGTGATTATTCTTCCGCAGTGGTTGGGAAGAAGCAAACTAATCAAGAAAAACCATGAAAGCAAGTGATATCCTTTTCTGCATCTTCAATTATCATGAAGCTGCCAATGCAGAGTTCCTGTACCGCGAACTTCGCCCCTCTTTTGAGTGTCACATCATTGATGCGGACAGCGGGCAGCGTCCGGATCCATGCGGCGGGGACACGGTCTATCTGCCGAATGTGTTCTACAGCGGAATGATGCATCATGCCATTACGATGGCGGAGCAAGGCAATTATCCGTATATGTTCTTTATCTGCTCCGATGTGCTTATCTCGCACGAAGCGCTGGAGCAACTCAAGCATATTCTGCTCACCGAGTCCTTTGACGGCGTGGGTGTCTATTGCCCGGCGCATGCGGATGACTCCTATACCTGGGTGGCATGGTCGTATGCACGCAGGAGCGGCAAACGCCGTTCGGTGGCCTTTGCGGAAGGTATGTTAGGCATGTACGCCCAACCGGTGTACAAGCAACTGGAGCCGCTGGATATCAATCCTCGCGGTTGGGGTTTGGACCTCGTAGCGTGCTTCTATGCGCGGTATTGGGGAATGAAGTGTGAGATAGACGACCGTCTGACCATCATGCACCCGAAGGGCGATGTGCACAAGAACCCGATTGCACGTAATCAGGCGCGGGCGTATCTGATGCGGTATCCGGAAGGGATGGCTATACGCCGTTATTGGGTGGCGTGCTCGCTGCGTAATGCCGGCATTCAGTTATTCATTTTGCCAGCTTCGTATCGGAAATGGCTGAAGATTTATCTGCCGTTCTATCGTTTCTTCCACCGTCGATAAGTCATCACCGCCACCGGTAGCCGATACTGAGTGAAACGGATTGAGGATAGATAAGGGCGTCCGCTGCAGGGTCGCCTTTTTTCTCGCTGTAGAATCCGGCTATATCAGACAGACTGACTTTATACGAGACATTGATGATCATGCCGAACGGGCACTCATAACCGACTAACAGACACACACCGAAGTGGTTGTTGTGCAGCTGGTACAGACGGCTGTAATCGTAGGTAGGTGTCTCTTCATAAGGCATGCGGAACAGCGGTGCAGAAGAGGCTGTCGGTGGCTCATCCACATTGCTGTACTTGTCCTTTACGTTGCTCATATAGGTAAAATGGGTGAACAATCCGCCGCCGAACTGGATGTATCCTTGCTCCATATTACCGAAGCGTCCCAAGAAATAAATCGGTATATCCACACCGAAAGACCATAAACGGTTGGTCGTGTCGGTAGCAGCGAAATAGTTCTGATGCGCCGTGAGGATGACTTGTGGTTGAATAGAGAAGTGCTTGGTGAGCGCGAAGTCCAGGAATCCGCCTACCTCTGCACCGATACGCATATACGAACTCATCGGCTGGTGATTGCGTGTGATGATGAAGTTGCTGACATTGCCGCCGCCGAACAAACCACCGGATACCAATCGCGGCAGTTTCTCTTGGTCCAACGAATCGAGTAGCCGCTCGGTGTTGAATTCCTCCAAGCGCGCTTTGGCCTCATCCAGCGTTATCTGTGCGTCCGTCTGAGCTTGCAAGCCCAGCCAAGCACAAAGAACAAATGCGATAGTAATAAGTCTTTTCATGATTAGCTCCTTCCTTGTTACAGTGAGAACCGGACGGTCACTTTTACTCCGTTACGTCCCCAAGCGCCTATCTTGCGGCGACCGTGAATCATCACCGGCTCGCCTAATTCATCGACAGCCGGTTTGAAACCGAGTGTCGGGTTCTGCGGGTCGATGGGTTCCATTTTCTGTATCATATACGGCAACTCGTAGTCGTTGTACGTGATGCGGCGAATATAGTCAATGCGGATGAATTTGAGGATATTCTCAAATCCTGCGGTGATCTCCATGTATGGCAGCTTGCCGATAGGCGAAGATGTGTGATAGCCGTCTTTAATATATCCGTAGGAGTCAAAAGCGGTGCTCACGTCGCCGTTTTCCCAAGCGGTGTGCGGGAAATCATACAATCCGCTGTTGGTCTCCAGATAAGGATTGTTCTTCTTGGTTAGACCTCCGTAGATGCCGGCGAAGCTGACAACACCGCGCAACTTCAGTTTATTGATACCCGGAATGCGGTTCAGGATCCAGCCTTTGAAATAATAGGTCATGTAGAGCGACACGTACTCGTCCATCATGAACTCCATCGGTTTCATGAGGTTGAACGCACGCTGACCGAGCAAAATGCTGGTGGATGTCGGCGGAATATGCAGTTTGGTGAACGGTACTTGTTGCCAGATGATACCCGTCTGGATACGGGTGTCGAGGTGACCGAAGGCAGAGAACCAGAACCGTTTGTCGAACATCACTTCCGTTTTGTTGTACAAGAATCCTTTGCCGCCGTTGTGACGGTCGTCCAGATAGCCGAGGGTGTGCGTCAGTTTGATAGTCGGTGCATCTTTCTCAATGACCCACGGGCTCTTGATACCCTCACGGTCCATGCCGATGGTTGTTCCCGGTGAATACTCCAGATCAAATACTGCCTCGTAGTTGCGGTACGAACCGATATTGGTATAATTCGGCGTATAGGTTGTATCCAGTGTCACCGGATTGATATGCTGCGTGAAATCCACGCGATTGTACTCCAGCACACCCGCTGCTTCGTTGTTCGTGAAGTCAAACGAGGTAGAAAACATCAAGTTGTTTCTCCATTCCTTCATGTACTCCGCTTTGGCGTGGAAAACATATTGGGCAAACGGCATAGTAGGCTTGCTGGTTGGAATGGACATGAGGATATTATCCCGCCGAACCACATCGGTGATCTGTCCCGGCTCCTCTACATCGTACTGCGCGGTGAGCTGCAAGTGGTGCTTGATGCCGTCGTACGGTTGGTTCTTGTGCTTACCAAAGGTATATACCACTGTTCCGCTGTATTTGGGGCGCAAGTCTTTGGTACCGAATGCCACGTAGCCGCGGAAGAAGACCTGATCGTGCAAACGGGCAGTTGAACCGCCACCGACACGTAAACGGACACCCTCCAACATGTTCCAGCTCACGAAATTGAAGATGGGACCGAAATCAAACTTACTGAGGTACATGAATTCCGCCTTGCGCGTAGGAATATAGCCGGTAGTAACAGAGTTGGTGAACAGTGCCAGACTGTTGAACTTGGGCGTGTTGGTGAATTCGCGCACCAGATCTACCACTGAACTCTCGTATTTGGTCAGCGGCTCGGGACGCATACTATCTGTCCAATATCCCTCGAACACCAGTTCGGCGGTCGTATCGTTGGTCTCCACCTCACTGGCTGCCAGATTAGAGAAAGTCTCTCTTGAAAGAGGCGTCTCCAAATCCCAACCGGTGTAAATCTTCGTCTGCCGCGCCAGCATGCCTCGTTTGTTGTTCAGAATATAGAACTTGGCATAGGTAGTGGTGCGATCCGGGGCCCACAAGCCGTTCTCCAGCTGCTTGTAACTGTGCTCAATGGAGAAATTGCTCACAAAATTGAGGTTGATGTCCGGCGGAATATTGATGGCGTACTTCTTGATTCGGTACGTGCTGTCATTGACGATGTACAAGTGTCCGGTAAAACCGTAACTCTCCGAGTTAACCGGCACAAACGCGAGGTCGATACACGGATAGCCGTCCACCATGATTGTATCCATGATGTAGTACTGGTAGAACGTCACGGCGAGGGTGGAGGACAGCGGCGAGACAAAGCGGTTGAACAGCAGGTTCATGCTGTTGTCGTTGATATCCACGTCCTTGAAGATAGCGCTGACGTTCTCTTGAAACGAACCGGAAGCAATGATACTCTCCACGCCGAAGATACGCTTCTTGTCCAGCACTTTCTTCTCGCGGTGCGGCTTGCGCTGGTAGTACTCCGTGTTCAGATGCTCACGGATACTGACAGTCACGTTCGGATAAACACCTGTAGTGTCAATGTATTTCTGAACGAAATTGAAGTCTCTCCAGAAGGGCTTTTCCCAGTTCACTTGAATGTTGTCCAGTGCAAACGACATACGCGAGTAGCTTTGCGCTGTGTATTGATCCACCGATTTAACGCAGAACGAGTCCTTGTGGGCAATGACCTCTTTGATGAGTTCTACAGCTGGGTTTCCTTTGCGCTTGTACTCGCGTTTGCGGTGCTTGGGAGTCACCACGATATCCTGCAGACCATACACGTCCGGTGTCAGTTTGACTTTGACGTTCGTGCGGTTCTGACCTTTGCGCAGCGTGAGCATCTCGGTTTTGTAACCGATCATTTGTATGTTCAGCGTCGTATAACCCGCTGTGTTGCTGATGGTGAAGTTACCGTCCAAATCGGTCGTTGTTCCTACATCTGACGGTATCATACCTTGGTTGGTGGTTGATTTGAGGAAGTATATCTGCACAAAAGGCAGCGTTTCTCCCGTGTCGCCGTCTATCACCACACCGGAAATACTGGTGCGGGCTTCCTGAGCGAACGCGATCGATGCGAACCCAACCAGAATACAGGATATATATAGTTTTAATCTTTGCATTGTTGTCTCTTACTCTTGTTCACGCAAACTCTGTTCGTGAATGATGTTCCATAACTGCTCTACAAACGTAGCGGGGACGCTTGTCCCGTTTCGCTTTTCACCTTTCGCTTTTAGTCTGTCTAATACCATTTGAAAGCGTTCGGGTTGGAGTGGAGTGATGCCGTGCGCTTTTTTCCATGTGCCGATTCGCCGGCTGACTTCCATCCGTCGTGCTACGGAGTCCAACAGCGTCTCGTCCAACTCATCGATCTCCGCCCGCAGCCAGTTCAGTTCGACGCCCTCAGGTGGGCAAATCAGACTAACGAGAGAGAATCGAGAGAGAATCGGGTCGAGGGTATCTCGGAGTTCCTTCGGAGTTATCTGCTGGGCATTGTCCGATAAAGCTGCCTTCGGATCACAATGCACTTCTATCATCGCGCCGTTCAATCCCAACTCCTCTATTCGTGCCATCAGTGCCGGCACTTGTGCTGCATCCCCGCTCATGTGACTCGGGTCCAACAGCATCGGTATCTCCGGTCGCGCGGTGCGCACCGCGTGCGCCATCGACCAGCACGGCTGATGATTACATCCGCGATGTACCGCAATCACCGGTACACCCGTCTTCTCCAGCCGTTCAATATTTCCCAACCACAACTGCGCATCGGCATTCACCGGATTTTTGATAAGGAGTCCTACAGGCGAAGCCGGTCTTATAGTGCTAACGGTCTTACAGCGTAGCGGTCTTTCAGCGAAGCGGTCTATTGCGTCAGCAATAGCTTCCACAGCAATCGGATTTGCGGAACTTCGTGCGCCTATCCACAGGTAGTCAACCCCTGCCTTCAGCGCCGCTTCCACATGTTCGGGGGTCGCTACTTCGGTAGCCACCGGCACACCAACCGTCTGTTTGACCTCTTGTAGCCACTCCAATGCGACTTCACCGGCACCCTGAAACGTGTGCGGGCTCGTGCGCGGCTTCCACACGCCCGCGCGAAAAATAAACGGCATCTCACCGCAAACGTCTTTCAACTGTTTTGCGGTGAGTAACACCTGTTCACGCGTCTCCGCGGAACAAGGTCCGAATATAAATATCGGCTGGTGGCTGATAGCGGATTAGTAAATTAATTGCAGATGGAAGGTCATCGCCTCCGGATTTGTGGCCGAATAGAAGTAATCCGAATTGGTCACTTGGACCTCCACATAACCGATACCAACACGGTAGTCTACCATCTGCGTGTAATATACATATTCTGTACCACCATTACCATCATCCACCTCTTCCACGCAGAAGGTACTCTGCGGCAGGGCTACCTGATAGGCTTTGTCGGTGTCGGTGTTATACTCGCGGTGCAGCGAATAATTGCCGTAGTTGTAGATGGCAGCAGTCAATTCCGGCAGATCAAAATGTGCATAGAACTGCTTGGCATCATTGTCGAAATTCCATTCATTCTGCTTAACCGTCAGGTAAATGGATTTCTTGTTAAACTTACAAGTTTCACCCTCGACGGTAGTGTACGTCGGGTACGTGCAGCTTGCCAGCCCGATTAGGACTAAAGCTAAAAAGAAATAAAATTGTTTTTTCATATTCTAAAACCTTTGCGGCTGCAAAGGTACGACTTTTTTCCGATATATGCAAATATTATTTGCAAAATCTATTTATTTTGTAATTCTTGTAAAGGGATTCTTACAAAATCGCGTTCTTTCCACAGCGGATGGGGCAGGGTGAGTTCGGCATCATGCCATTGGATCTCTTTTCCCTCACTGTCAAAAACTTGTATCAGATCGATATCGATTGTTCGGTCAGAATAGTGTCCGTCTATGGACTTACGGGTGCGTCCGAGTGCGCGCTCAATCGCTTGCGTGGCGTGCAACACCTCTACCGGTGCTTTCTCGGTTTCCAGTTGGCAGCACAGGTTGCAAAATCCGTTCGGGCTGTCAAAACCCCACGGCTCGGAGTAATAAAAAGAAGAGCAGCAAACAATAGTGCCTATTTGCTGCTCTATAAGTCGGATGGCTTGCCCGATATACTCTTCGCGCGCTCCGATATTACTGCCCAGAGAAAGATAGTAACACATCGGTTATCTGTACCATAATGGGGTAAACATGCGAAGTCTGTACGACGGCGGCATCGTCCAGCCAGTGGTAGGCATCGTTGGTGCGGTCCATGATGAACACGGCCACCAGCACGATCAGCCCGTATTTGCACATGCCGAACAGTCCGCCTAAAATTCGGTTTGCCCAGCCGAGATGAATCTTCTTCATCGTCTTGTTCAACTGCTTGGCTGCAATCGTGAGAAGCACGGCAATAAGCAGAAAAACAAGGGTGTAGGCGACCACGTCACAGACTCCTTGCGGCCACTCGGCATTATGCGTCAGCAGCCATGCCGAGAAGGGGGGGGCGGCAAATCGTGCGCCGATCACTCCGAGGATCACCACTACGATAGCGATGATCTCGGAGATGAATCCGCGCATCAGACCGCGCACCAAGCCTACCAAAAGCGGCAGGAGTAACAGGACGTCCAGCCAGTTCATGAATTAGTCTTCCTGCGGAGTACCTAATTTCCACTCGGCCGGAATCCAGCGCGGGTCTGCATCAGCAGCCTGACACTCAGGCAGAATTTCTGACATGTTACATGGCGTGATGGACCACTCGCCACCGTCCGGGGCGTGGCCGCCATTATCCATGTAGTAGCCTAAGATACCGGTAATAGAACCGATATACTTGTCTGCCGGCAGGTAGTAGTACGCATATCGTGCATATTCCGATGTGCTGACTAAAACCGCATTGGTAGCCGGTACACTCTTACTGGACTTGATGACTTCACTCGAAGCTTTATCCACTACGTACCTTGACTGCGGATATCCCACATTCTTAGTGGTCGGACCGAACGTGCATGCGTTCTCATCCATTTCCGGGTTTCCGGTATCTGTTCCGTCGGCTTTGTAGCGGCTACAAGATGCCACTTCGCCGTTGTTGTCGTATTCACCGGAGAAATGAACATCCGTCAGTTTGACCAGACGGCCGTCCAGCAAACGTGCACCTACAACATCCTTATATTGGCTCAGGTATTTCGAGTACATCTGTGTCAGAGTCATGGTCTCATATACCAGTTTGCTCTTGTCCGGAGCACCAATCATATGTGCTACATTGCGGAAGCGCTCTGACGGGATACGTCCGGGGGCCCAGCCTACTTTTTCGGTTGCCGAGCTGGCGTAAATATTGTTGTTGTACGTCGGTATGCACAACTGCGGCTGGTTGGCGTAACGACCAATAGCTAAGCCGTTGCAACGGATGATGAGCTCCTGACCTTGATGGTACAGACCGCTGGCAGAACCCATGTCAATGGATACACGCAGACACTGCTGCTCGATGGTGGCATCGTTGTTCTCCCAGTCGTTCACTTGTTGGATAACGATGGATTTGTAGAAGTTGCCTCCGTAGTCATCGGTAGCGATGCGTCCGCGGATATAAATGCCGGGGCCGTCTGTCGGCAGCGTATCCAGCGAGAAGAGCTGCAGCGAACCGTAGGTAGAACGGGTACGATAAAGACAGGAGTCACTCTTGAAATTACCCTCCTCAGTCATGTAGGTATTCAACAAGGTGTTGATGTTGATGAGGCTGCCGTCTGCAATGATCTCCGACACGTTGTCCGCATTCACGAGCACGTCTTCTTCTTTCAGTGCATCCGGTTCGCAAGAGGTAACCAGCAGTACACAAGCACTGAGTGCAATGTACGATAAATATTTGATAGTCTTCATATTTGCTTAGAATTTATAGGTTACAGATAAGAAGAAGTTAGCTCCCCAAGCATAGTAGTACTTGGACGGGTATTTCCATGCATTGGAGGTGATAACCGAGTTCTGGTAGTCCGGTTGACCTTGACGAACGGCACGCGGCAGACGGGCTTGTTGGTAACCGCCGGTCTTGAAGTGCGTGTTATTGGTCAGGTTGGTTACACTCAGGTTAATCGAAACCGACTGACGGTTCGGCAGGTAAATGAGTTTACCTACAGATGCATCAATCAGGAAGCGGTTGAGCGGGTTGATCGCCGACAGGCTCTCTTGCATGGTCATGATGTTGTACGGGTACTTGAGTACCGGCACGCCGTTCTCGTCCAGAAGGGCGTTCTGGTAGTCCACATTTCCCTGAGCATCTACCGTCGGTTTGAGCAGTGCCATGCCATCTTTAGTCTCGATAGCGTTGGCATAACTGTCTCCGAACCAACCGTTGACAGCCGTACCGTCAAGACGTGTACCGGTGTACAGACCTTGCATACGACGGCTCGGTGCTACGGACAGATAGTTCCAGTCGTGGTAGCTTACCGTAACGTCTGCAAACCACATCTTCGGGTGGAAGAACGACAGCTTCAAGCTGGCATTGACTTGCGGACCGGTCGAGAGTTTAAGACCCTTCAAAAGCACCTTGTCCATCGTTTCAAAAACGAGACTTCCGGTGGAGAGATCTTTGGTCATCGGCATACCGTTTTCAGCAGAGCTGACTGCGATAGCGTCGCTGGTGTAGCGGTAGTCACCGACGGATGCCACACCCGTCAAGGTGAAGTAGGTACCCATCTTAACTGCCAAGGCAGCCTCGATACCCATGTAGCGTTTGTCAATGCCGGTCATCGCCTGATTGACGAACGTACGTGCCTCGTCATCGTAGTAGCCGTTGAGCTCTGTTCCGTCCCAGGTCTGGGTGAAGAAACCGGTTACACGACCGCGAACGATCGGGTAGTTGAACTCATAGGTCAGGTCAGCAGCTGCAATCTTCTCACTCGCTGCATAGAAATCTACGAGACTCTTGGCATTGTCGTG
>JAFPGA010000126.1 GCA_017423085.1 Paludibacteraceae bacterium
CATATGTAACCGTGTAACCGGAAGGAGTAGAACCCTCGTCAACTATTGTACCATCAATCACAATATTCTTTCCTAAACGGTATCCATTACTCCATCCCCATGCATAGATGCGAAGCGTAATAGTACCCTTCAATGTGCCATAAGATGAGAAACCGATATTTGCAAGCGTACCATGTCCTTGATTAGTAGTTGTTCCTACAATTTCCGTACTCCCTTGATTATCGCTCAATACAGCTTTGAAATTATTAGCATCACTAGTTACAGGTTGTACCGGAATAGTTACAGATGAAATATTAAATTGCTTACCAGCAGCTATGGTGAACGACAACTCTAAATAGTCATTTCCATTAAAATCACCGGTAGCAGTTCCTATCTTAGAAGTCTGACCTCCATTGCTACCATTTCCATTCCCACTTGCCGTAGCAGAACCATGTTGAGAAAGAGCTGTTAAACCGGTCACGTTCGTGTAATCTTCTGTAACAATAACCGATGCGTCCCAAGCCACGCTACCTGTTGCTAGTTTTTGATCAATCATTCCCACAGGAGCCGCAACTACTTTGATAGTTCCCGAAGTAGCCTCTCCCCCCGCATAATAACCATTTGCTGCAATAGTTGCCGTTACCGTTGCTGTACCTGTAGCAACAGCGGTTACAATACCTGTTCCAGCATCAATCGTCATACATCCTGCTGGATTCACATTATTTAGCGCGTAACTAACCGAACCGTTTCCGTCATTACCGGTAAGAGTCGGCGAGGTTGTCGTCAAAGCCGTCAATACCAGCGTGCTATTTGCATAACTCAAACTCGGAGTAATAGCCGTCAACAGATCTGCGGCTGTTACTTCAATCGACTTTGCTGTACTCCAACAAGTTCCTGTAGCATTGTACGAACGCAGATAATAAGTACCTGCTGCATTTACAGCCTTACCATTAACTGCATCATATTCGTCTGTATCATCTTCACCAGTTGCCGAGGTTTGCCAATACCATGTATCACCACTTGCAGCCGAACCAGCAGCAGTCAAAGTAACCACACCTGCACTCGGATCACTCTTGCTAAGATTTCCCGGAGCTGTTGCGGCACAACCACTTCCAGATGTTTCAAAAGAGGAGCCAGTGAGAGCTTTCCAGGCAGTTTTACCACCATTGCAATTTGAACGAACCCAAGCATAATAAGTTGTGCTAGCAGACAAATCATCTATAACTTTAACCTTGCCATTAGAAACACTATGCGTCGCTGTGCTATTTGCCGTAGGAGCTGTATTATCTTCAGAAATATAGAATTCGTAGTTGTTAATATTCTCTGCATCTGTCACAGTTAAAGTTGCTCCTGCACTTGTAATCTCACTTGCCACTAAGGAAGAAGGAGCAGACGGCCGTATAAAGCGGACTTGGTAAAGTTTGCTACCGGACGTGCTATTAGAAGTAACAGTTATCTTATAGAAATTTGTTGGAGTAAAATTATTGTTATACGTTGTAATGCTGGTGCCTTTATTTGCAGAAGAGAATGAAACCTTATTAGATGTTGTTCCATTTGTAGAATACTCTTCAACTTCAACTATTATATATTTCGAAGAACTATTATCAGATCCCATTACTCCCAGGTTTTTAAAACCCGTGGCATAAATAACCGCTGTTTGGGATGATTTAATAGAATAATAACCATTCCCATTTGCACCTCCCGTTCCAGACGATGCAATAAAACCTTCATCCTCTGCATTAGAATAGGTAAAAGACGAGTTTGACTTTCCTCCCTCATACCAAGCCGGATTTAGTGTTTGTTTAATATACCCGACACTATATGCAAGTGTACTATCTGCATTCTTAATACGAGCATTTGACCATGTGTCTGCAACATTCAAGAAACTCTGACTATTTCGCGTCGTTGTTGCAGGATTAGTTGCAGGAGAAGATATACCCCACACACTTCCGATTCCCATCGTCAGTACTAAAAGGGTAAATAAAATTTTTGAGATAATGTTTCTCATAATGTTTGTGTTTTTAGTTAAATGAATATTTTGTCAATCGTACTTTACAAATTACGGGTGCAAAGGTACTAATTCTTTTTTACATACGCAAGTGCGAGAGTGCGTGCGCACGATTTTTACACCTTTTTCGTCAAATAATACACAAAAGCACCCTCACTCTTCTGAGCAAGGGTGCCTTTCATATAACCGATCACCTATAACCGGTAACCGTTATCAATACTGATCTTCACCGTTCAGAGCAGCCTCAGCAGCCTCACGCGCTGCCTGGATAGCAGCGTACTCCTCCTGGTTGTGAACAGCAATCTTGCTGAACTCACGCAGACCCGTTCCGGCCGGAATGAGATTACCGCAGATCACGTTCTCCTTCATACCCTCGAGGTAATCAACCTTACCGCGGATAGCGGCTTCGTTGAGCACCTTCGTGGTCTCCTGGAAGGAAGCAGCCGACATGAACGACTTCGTGCCCAAAGCAGCACGGGTGATACCCTGAAGAATCTGCTTAGCGGTAGCGCACTCAGCGTCACGAGCCTTAACCAGTTTCTTATCGCGGCGACGCAGACTCGAGTTCTCATCGTGCAGACGACGAGCAGTAACGATCTGTCCCTCGTGCAGCGACTCGCTGTCACCGGCATCTGTAACCACCTTGCGGCCCCAGATACGATCGTTCTCCTCGAGGAAGTCCAGCTTATCAACGATATCGCCCTCCAAGTAACGGGTGTCACCCGGCTCGAGAATCTCTACCTTGCGCATCATCTGACGTACAATGATCTCGAAGTGCTTATCGTTGATTTCTACACCCTGCATACGATATACCGCCTGTGCCTCGTTGACAATGTAGTTCTGCACTGCCGTCGGACCTTGGATTGCCAAGATATCTTCCGGAGTGATAGCACCGTCAGAGAGAGCGTGACCGGCACGTACGAAGTCGCCTTCTTGTACCAAAATCTGCTTTGTCAACGGAATCAAATATGCTTTCTGTTCACCGAGCTTGCTCGTGATGAACAACTCACGGTTACCACGTTTGATCTTACCGAAGCTGATCTCACCGTCAATCTCAGCCACTACAGCCGGGTTGGACGGGTTACGTGCCTCGAACAACTCCGTGATACGCGGCAGACCGGAAGTGATATCACCACCACTGCTCGTCACACGTGCCATCGAGAACAACGCATTACCGATCTTCACTTCAGCACCATCCGGGAACATAAGGCTAGCCTTAACAGGCAAGTTGTACGAACGGAGAATGTTACCATCCTTGTCCACAATATGTGCCTGCGGCATCTTCGTCTTATCTTTCGTTTCCGTGATAGAAACCTCGCGCTTACCGGTCTGCTCATCGATCTCGGTCTTGCAGGTTACACCTTCAATCACATCCTCGTACTTAATGAAACCGTCTTGTTCAATCAACAACGGAGTCTTGTACGGATCCCACTCGCAAACCTTCGTGCCCTTGGTGTATTTCTCACCGGACTCAACGAACAGCTTGGAAGCGTACGGGATATCAAAGGTAGCCAGCACAACACCCGTCTTCTCGTCCTTGAGGTTAAGGGTGTTCTTACGGCTTACTGCAATCACTTCGCCTGCAGCTGTCGTAATAGTACGGAGATCTTCGATCTCAACAATACCGTCACGCGTCAGCTCGTAGGTACCCTGTGCAGCTGCACCACCTGCCAAACCACCGGAGTGGAAGGTACGAAGTGTCAACTGTGTACCCGGCTCACCGATTGCCTGTGCTGCGATAACGCCGACTGCCTCTCCCTTCTGAACCATCTTACGCGATGCCAGGTTACGTCCGTAACACTTAGCACAAACACCGTGTTTGGACTCACAGGTGAGTACCGAACGAATCTCTACTTCCTCAATACCTGCAGCCTCAATAGCCTCGCATTGCGGTTCGCGGATCTCTTCACCGGCTGCTACAATGAGTTTGCCCTCATTATCCAATATATCGTGTACCGATACACGACCGAGGATACGCAACGTCAACGATGCAATCACGTGACCGTTAGCGTCCTTGATAGCACGTGCTGTCAATCCAC
>JAFPGA010000127.1 GCA_017423085.1 Paludibacteraceae bacterium
GCCCACGCTGTCGTACTCATCCCGAGAACAAACAGCAACATCAAAAATTTAACAAATAATTTCTTCATATTTTTTAGTTTTGTTTATGAATATTTTTATTGGATTATTTTTATTGTTTTCTCTCAATCCATTTCTGTCTCACAAGCGTTACGGCGAAAGCCAGTGCCAAGAGGATATGCGGCCAATCGACCAGCACATGCCCCCACAGCATCATTCCTGTCATCACCGCGCACCATACAGCCAGCACGATTGCATAAGGCACCGCCCAGTAACGACGCAAAAACCATGCCAAAGCCGGTGCGATGTTGAACGGGATAATGAGCCAGTTCCAGTCGGTGCAAGGCAGCGACGAGAAACAAACGAGATACGTCATCACTGCGCCTAACACCGTCACAACGGTCATCACTACGCCATCTATCACCGCGCCCGTTATACGCCAAGCAAGCTGACGAAGATTCACCGTCAGCAGCGCACCTATCGCCAGCAGCAACAGTATCAGCGATGCCAGCAGCGGTGTGAAAAAGCTCGGTTGGGCTTGCCATGTACCATGCACCAGTTCTTTCCCTTCGCCGGCCAATACCGGTCGCCCGTTATCCAAGGTCGCTTGCTGCCACACCTCCACCAAGTCGGTCGGCACAATCAGTTTCTGCTCACAGTTCATCGGCTGCTCCGCTTCCGTGCCAATCAGGAAATAGAGCATAAACTCCGTCCACGGCGCAGTGGTGATATAGTCGCGCACCAACTCACGAATAGTATGGTCGGTATATTTGGGTGACCACGGCGCATAATGAATACCGTTCGGTCCCACCACCTGCTTCACCACCATCACCACCGATTTGGCACAGCCGCGCTTGAAGAAATCATACGGCAGCGTCATACCCGCTGTACGCATCTCGTCCATCTTGCGCCACAACTGCTGTTCCTGCTCGGGCGACAGGTTCATCTCATACTCCGTCACGCCGCGACCGGCATACTCATACAGCGCCAGAAACAGATCGGTCGGAAAGGCATACATACCCATCTTCAAATCTCCGCGCAGGTACGTCCACATCTTCGCGCGCACGCTCTCTCCCTCATAAGAAAAGACATAGTCCAGATCATATGCCGGGCACTGCAGACGCAAAGCCGCGTGACCCAAAGACGAGTACAACACCTCATACGGGTCGCACACCAACAGACTCACCGTCACAAAATCCTCCGCCTGTCTGTCAATCGTGTCGTTGAAGCCCGCCTGTGCGTTTCGTTCCGCGACAGACAACACCTCTTCCTGTCCCCATGCCATCATGGAGAAAAACAAGAGAATATATATTATGTACGAGCGTATGCGCATGCGTTCACACAAAAAGCGGCGCAAAATTACTAAATTTATACCACATACACAAATAAAAACAGCTAAAAAATGCAAAAAATATTCCTTTTGCAAACGCGAGTCAACAAAATCATAAAAAAAGAACACCCGCAGAAACGGATGTTCTATAAACAACTATGTTGTTTGAATTACAGCGTGACGCCGTTCTTGAAGATAGCGATCTCGTGGTAGCCGTTCTTCTCGTTGTTGGTCTTGGCGCCGTTTGCTACTTCGATCACGAAGTCCGCAAAGCGTTTAGCCACCTGCTCCATCGGCTCGCCCTCTGCGATCACACCGGCATTGAAATCAATCCAGTTCGGTTTGTTGTGATACAGGTTCGAGTTGGTGGATATCTTCATCGTCGGAACATAGGTACCGAACGGCGTACCGCGACCGGTGGTGAACAGCACCATGTGGCAACCGCAGGAAGCCAGTGCCGTCGAAGCCACAAGGTCATTACCCGGGGCGGACAGCAGGTTCAGTCCTTTCACCTGCAGACGCTCACCGTACGGCATCACACCGCGTACGAGCGACTTACCGCATTTCTGCGTGCAGCCGAGCGCTTTGTCTTCCAATGTCGAGATACCGCCGGCTTTGTTACCCGGACTCGGGTTCTCGCCTACCGGTTCACCGTGACTGAGGAAATAGTCCTTGAAATCGTTAATCAAATGTACGGTTTCATCGAACAAATCTTTATTCGCACAGCGGTCCATCAGGATCGTCTCAGCACCAAACATCTCCGGCACTTCGGTCAGTACAGTCGTACCGCCCTGTGCTACCAACCAGTCGCTCAGACAACCCAACAAGGGGTTCGCAGTGATACCGCTGAAACCGTCCGAACCGCCGCACTTCAGACCGACACGCAGTTCGCTCAACGGCACTGCCACACGTTTGTCGTGCGTGGTCTTGGTATAGAGGTCGCGCAGAATCGGCATGCAGTACTCCACTTCGTCGCCCTGGATCTTCTGCGTTACAACGAACTTAACGCGGTCTTCGTCTATCTCGCCGCAGAACTCTTTGAACACATCCGGCTGGTTGTTCTCACATCCGAGGCTGACAACGAGGATTGCACCAGCGTTCGGGTGATGAATCATGTCGCGCAGGATCTTCTTCGTGTTCTCGTGGTCGTCGCCCAGCTGCGAGCAGCCGTAGTTATGCGTGAAAGCGAAGATATTATCCGCACCGGTCTCCTGACGCAGACGCTCTGCACATTTCTGGATGATACCGTTCACGCAACCTACGGTCGGAATGATCCACACTTCGTTGCGGATACCTACCTGTCCGTCTTTGCGGCGATAACCCATAAAAGTTCTGGATTCATCGGGAATATTGAGCACCACATCCTTGGGATGATACTCATATTCGAGCAGTCCGGCAAGATTGGTCTTGATGTTGTTCTCGTTCATCCAGCTACCGGCTTTCTTTGCCTCGCGGGCATGACCGATCGGGAAACCGTACTTGATGACATTCTCGCCTTCAGCCAGGTCTTTGATAGCGATCTTGTGGCCGGCAGGAACATCTTCGAGCACCGTTATCTTGTTGCCGTCCACTTCTATCACGGCACCCGCCGACTGCGGCTGTATAGCTACAACCACATTGTCGGCAGGATTGATTTTTAAGATATTTGTCATATTACAAAATGGTCTTAACGGTTTCGAGCATGCCTTTTGCTTCGATTTCATCGAGGAATTTAACCACCATGTCGGTCAAGCCCGGGATCTTGTTGAGGTCCTCTTTGCTCTCTTTCCAGATGATGTCGGTAGCACCGAGTACACCTTCTGCTACTTTGCGGTGATCACCGGTTGCCCAGAGTTGTGCCAGCAGATCCATGATCTCCTGTGCATCGTTCGGCTGGATAGGAGCACCGTCTGCGCGGGTACCGCCCTTGTAGTACTCGATGATAGCTGCCAGACCGAGAACCAAGCCCTTCGGCAGTTCGCCCTTACGCTCCAGATAAACCTTCAAGCCCGGCAGGTCGCGGGTCTCGAATTTCGGGAACGAGTTGAGCATAATAGAAGTCACAGCGTGATCTACGTACGGGTTGTTGAAACGCTCCAACACGCTCTCGCCGTAAGCTTTCAGTTCATCCTTCGGCAGGTTGAGGGTCTCGAGCAACTCGTCGAACATCACTTTGTGGATGTACTTGCCGAGGATCTCGTGGTTGCAAGCATCACGAACGATGTTCACGCCGCTGAGGTACGTAACAGGACTGAGCACCGTGTGCGGGCCGTTGAGCAGCGTCACTTTGCGCTCGTGGTACGGTTTCTCGCTCTCTGCGATCAGCACGTTCAGACCGGCTTTGTTAGCAGGGAACTCTGCCTCGAGCTCTGCAATAGACATGTTCTCCGGTTTCTCGATCACCCAGAGGTGGAAGATCTCAGCCTGTACAACGAGGTTGTCGTTGTAGCCCACTTTCTCCTGGATCTCGGCGATGTCCTTGCGCGGGAAGCCCGGCACGATACGGTCAACGAGGGTAGCGCAGACGTAGTTGTATTTCTCAAACCACTCTTTGAAACCGGCGTAGTCTGCTCCGAAATCATCTTTCCACAACTCGATATACTTGCGGATGCAGTCTTTGAGGTGGTGTCCGTTGAGGAAAATCAACTCGCACGGCATGAAGATCAAACCCTTGGTCGGGTCGCCGTTGAAAGTCTTGTAGCGACGGAACAACAGCTGAACCAACTTGCCCGGATACGAACTTGCCGGCGCATCAGCGAACTTACAGCTCGGGTCGAACGTGATACCGGCCTCGGTCGTGTTGGAGATGACGAAACGGATCTCCGGCTGCTCTGCGAGTGCCATGTAAGCCCAGTTCTGGGTGTACGGATTGAGCGCGCGGGAGATAACATCGATACGCTCGAGCGAGTTAACGGCTTTACCATCCAGACGACCTTGCAGGTTAACATGATACAGGCAGTCCTGACCGTTGAGCCACTCTACCATACCCTTGTCAATCGGCTGAACGACTGCCACCGAACCGTTGAAGTTCGTCTTGGCGTTCATGTTCCATACGATCCAGTCCACAAATGCGCGGAGGAAGTTACCTTCACCAAACTGGATGATTTTCTCGGGCGCTACGCTCTTCGGCGCGGTCCACTTGTTCAATGCTTTTTTTGCCATAATACTTAGATTTTATTAAATGTTTATTTGTTGTTTCACTTGTTTACATACCCTTTGGGTGCCTTTCGTTTCACTTGTTCGCACACCTTTGCGCCGCAAAGGTACAAAAAAAAAATGACATACGCAAATTTATTTTTTATTTTCTACAAAAGTCGTCAAAAAATTCCTTAAAATTTGCGTATTTCAAAAAAAAGCACTATCTTTGCAGTCCGTATGGATTTTTTGGAAGGCTTAAACCCGTCTCAACGGGAGGCGGTGACATACACCGAAGGTGCTTCGCTCATTGTGGCGGGTGCCGGTTCCGGAAAGACGCGCGTGCTGACGTACCGCATCGCATACCTGCTGTCGCAAGGTGTGCCGGCGGGTCGTATCATGGCACTGACATTCACCAACAAAGCCGCACGGGAGATGAAAGAGCGCATCATGAAGCTGTCCGCCCTCAGTTCGCAGCCTTCCGACTACCGCTACCTGTGCATGGGTACGTTCCACAGCGTGTGTACCCGTCTCATACGCCCGTACGCAGATCTGTTAGGCTTCACGCGCGATTTCAGCATCTACGACACCACCGATACCAAATCGGTTCTCAAGGCGATTTGCAAAGAGCGCGGATTAGACGAGAAGATATACAAACCGGCAGCTGTCTATAGCCGTATCTCGATGGCGAAGAACAACGGCATTTCTCCCGATGAATACGGGCTGAACAGCCAATTGCTGCGCGAGGACCGCGAGATGCGGATGTACGATTTACCGGCTGTCTATGCGCTGTATCAAGCGCGGTTGAAAGCAGCCAATGCAATGGATTTTGACGACCTGCTGATTAACATGCTCCGTCTATTGGATAGCAGTCCCGAGGTGCGCGAGCGCTATCAACAGCAGTTTCAGTATATCTTGGTAGATGAGTACCAGGACACAAACTATATCCAGTTCCTGCTCGTCAAAAAACTCGCCGAACCGCAGAACAACATCTGCGTCGTGGGTGACGATGCGCAGTCGATATACTCGTTCCGCGGTGCCGATATCCGTAACATCCTCAATTTCCGGCAAGTCTATCCACAAGCCAAGCTGTTCAAGTTAGAGCGCAACTACCGATCGACGCAGAACATCGTCAATGCAGCCAATTCGCTCATTCACAAGAACCTCAACCAGATTGAGAAAACCGTCTATTCGGAGAAAGAGCAAGGTCAACCGCTGACGCTGCAGCCGTACATGGACGACCGAACAGAGGCGTTGGGTGTAGCTACGCACATTCAGAAAATGCGGTACAAGGGGTACGACTCGTTTGCCGTGCTGTACCGCACCAATGCCCAGAGCCGTGTGATAGAAGGCGAGTTGCGCAAACTCAATATACCCTACCGCATCTACGGCGGCACATCGTTCTACCAGCGCAAGGAGATAAAAGATGCACTCGGCTATTTCCGCTTGGCGGTGAACGGGCGTGATAACGAAGCGCTGCTGCGTATCGTCGGCTTCCCCGGACGAGGCATCGGAGAGACGACGATGAAGAAGGTAGCGGTGAACGCAACCGAGCATCACCGGAGTTATCTGGATGTGATGCGTGCCCCCGAAGAGACAGGTCTGGAGGTCAATGCCGGAACGAAGAAGAAAATGCAAACTTTCGCCGGTCTCATCGATACTTTTCATGAGCAGAGCGACACGATGGACGCATACCAGTTCGCCGAGACCGTGCTCCGCGTTTCGGGTGTGACGACCGCCCTGGCGCTGGACTTGACACAAGAAGGCATCGACCGCGCGCAGAACGTGCAGGAGTTGCTGAACGCCATCCGTGAGTTCGTAACACAGCGGCAGAACGAAGGAATCGACTACACGCCTATCACCGATTTCTTGAGCGAAGTGAGTCTGCAGACAGATCAGGACGAGAACTTGGAAGACACCACCGAACGCGTGACGCTGATGACCGTACATGCTGCCAAGGGTCTGGAGTTCCCCGTCGTTTTTATCGTTGGAATGGAGGAAAACCTATTCCCCTCGCAGTTCGCTGTACACCCGCGTGAGATAGAGGAAGAACGGCGTCTGCTGTACGTCGCCATCACCCGCGCGATGGAGCAGTGCCACCTGTCGTTTGCCAAACAACGCTTCCGCAACGGTTCGTTCTCCTTCGAATCCCCCAGCCGCTTCCTACGGGATATAGACAGACAGTATTTCAGCGCTCAGCAACCAGCCGTCAGCCATCAGCAGCCAGCTGTCAGCAATCAGCCGTCAGTAATCAGCCGTCAGCCGAGTTTCACTACGCCGGTAGCACCCAAAACCGGTCCGACCACACAACTGGAGTCCGAATGGAAAGCGGGTGACCGCGTGAGTCACCGCGTGTTCGGTATAGGTACCGTTAACCGCGTTTATCGCGATGAAGTGACAGAAAACGACAAGATAGAGATAGCCTTCGACACACAAGGCACCAAGACGCTGCTGCTCACACACGCTAAACTGGAAAGAATTGAGAATTGAGAATTCGTTAGCGGTAGATGAGATAACCGGCTACTCCGGCAAGAACAATAAGAAGTATCGGGTGACTCAAGAAAGTTGAAAGTTGAGAGTTGAAAGTTGAAAGTTTATTCCCTTCTTTCTTTCTAAAAATCTCCGGTGAAATCGTGAGAAATGCGACTATACCAAAGATGATCCAACTGGTTGAATCGATGAACGTGGTGGGTTTCATCAGCAGCAGTGCCGCCGAAGCAATCAGGCCCAATACCGTGAAGCGTAACATACGGAGCGTTTGCTCAAAATACGGATTTCCCTTAAACCGGCGATTAAGCCAGAAATAGGCTTTGCAAATACTGAGCATGATAATCAGGCTCGGTAGCACAATAGCCAAGGTCGCCAGCACACTTCCCCATATACCTCCTACCGTATATCCGACATACGTAGCGCAGTTGATACCAATCGGACCGGGTGTAACCTGACTCACCGCCACAATATCCACAAACTCCTGCTGCGTCATCCAGCCGTTCTGCTCCACCTCCATCTGAATCAGCGACAAGATCGCCAAGCCCCCTCCGAAACCGAAGAGACCAATCTTGAAGAACGAAAGAAATAACTGCAAATATATCATTTGCGCCTCCTTTCTACTATATCCACGACGATAAGTGTAATCACGATGGTTGCCACAATGACCCAGACGGGATTGACGCCAAGCAGCCAAATGAGCAAAGCTGCTACTATCGGAATGAGTGCAGTAAGCCAACTGATCTTAGCCGACTTGGCTAACTTGAACAGCGGGGCAGCAATCAGTGCCACGACAGCCGGTCGGATTCCTTTGAACGCCGCTTCCACTGCCGGCAGTTCTTTCCAGTCGGCAAAGACCATAGCAATAAGCAGAATGATAACGAAGACGGCAGCACAGCACCTAACACTGCACCGCACACCCCTTTCCAACCACCGATGCGCCAGCCGATGAAAATAGCGGAATTGACCGCAATCAGTCCGGGTGCCGCTTGCGCAAGGGCTATCATATTGAGGAACTCCTGCTCGTCAATCCACCCTTGGCGGTCCACCACTTCACGCTGAATAAGGGGTAACATGGCATATCCTCCACCAAGGGTGAAGGTGCCGATTTTGAGATATGTCCAGAATAATTGTAGGAACAATTATTATTGGTAATTGGTGATTGGTAATTACTCTTTGTTCTCGCGGAGTTGCTGCTTGATGAACTTGGCAAGCATGTTGATGGCGGCGTTGTTGTGTCCGCCCTGCGGAACAATGACATCAGCAAAGCGTTTACAGGGCTCGATGAACTGCTCGTGCATTGGTTTGAGCACCCGTTGGTAACGCTCGATCACCGCTTCGGCGGTACGTCCGCGTTCTATCACATCGCGCTTCATGACACGAATCAAACGGTCATCGGCATCCGCATCCACGAAGATCTTGAGGTCCATCTGCTGACGCAGGTTGAACTCACGCAGCGCCATGATACCCTCCACCACAATCACCTCTTTGGGCTCAATGTGAATGGTCTCTTCCTGGCGCGTACAGGTAATATAGGAATAAATAGGCTGCTCGATAGGCCTGCCCTCTTTGAGCATGGATATATGCTTGGTCAGCAGGTTCCAATCAAACGCATCGGGGTGGTCGAAGTTGATGTTCTGACGCTCCTCGACAGGAACATGACTACTGTCCTTGTAGTACGAGTCTTGGGGGATAACTACCACTTCGCCTTTCGGAAGGCGCTCAATGAGTTTTCTGACTACCGTTGTTTTACCCGAGCCGGTACCGCCCGCAATGCCGATGATAAACATAAAGAGATGTTTTGATTGCTTGCTCCGGCTCTAAGCCGGTTTCGGGGTGCAAAATTACACAAAATTTTTTATATACGCAAATAAATTTGCACATTTCAATTTTTTTTTGTAATTTTGCACCCGATTTATAATTTGGATAAATATCGCTTATATGAAAGAAATAACAACCAAGAAACTGCTGGATACCATTGTTGAAGGTATCCGCAACCGCAAAGGTCAGCGCATTGTGACCATCGACCTGCGCAAAATCAAAGAAGCGCCGGTAGAGATGATGCTCATCTGCGAGGGTCAGAGTAACACACAGGTATCGGCTATTGCCGATGAGATAGATGATTTCGTACGCACGCAGACGCACGTTCACCCCTTGTCCGTTTCCGGTCAGGAGAATGCCGAATGGATTGCGATGGACTACGGCACGATCTTTGTACACATCATGCAGCGCGAGCCGCGTGCGTTCTACGACATAGAACACCTGTGGGCAGACGGCAAAGTGACCGAACTGCCGGAGATGCTTTAATCTTAGCCCTAAAGGGCACGATTATTTCAAATTTTAGATTTCAAGTTTTAGATTGAGAATTAATGGCAGAGAAAAACAATAAAAAAAGAATGCAGACGCCGGAGAGTCCCAAGAACGGCGGACCGCGGCGATGGTTAGGCATCTTGTTCTACACGCTCGCTTTTTCGCTTTTGGCGTATTATTTCTTTGTTCCGAAGGAAGACATGGGTGCCAGCAAAGATTTGACTTACACCAAACTGAAAGCGTATATCGAGATCGGTGCTATTGAGAAGATAGTCGTGACAGACGACTTGGAAGCCAAAGCGACCGTGCGTCCGCAGAACTACAGTATCGTTTTCGGCACACAAGGCGACGGCGAGAATGCCAAAGGTACACTCAAGACGCAAGTGCCGTCTCTGGAGGAGTTTTCCAAATTCATAGACGAAGTGAACGACACACGCAAGCAGAAAGGCGAAGCGGCGATTGATGTCAAGTTCGACAAATCGCACGACTACTGGTCTATTATCCTGCTCAATGTGCTACCGTTCGTGGTCATCATCCTGTTCTTCGTCTATATGAGCCGCGGCATCGGCAGCATGGGCGGACCCGGAGGTATCTTCGGTGTCGGCAAAGCCAAAGCGCAGCTCTTCGACAAGGACAAGAAAGACAAAGTGACGTTCCAGGACGTAGCCGGTTTGTATGGTGCCAAGCAGGAAGTGCAGGAGATCGTGGAGTTCCTCAAGAACCCGCAGAAATATACCGAGATAGGAGCCAAGATACCCAAAGGTGCGTTGTTGGTCGGTCCTCCGGGAACCGGTAAGACGCTGTTGGCAAAAGCGGTAGCCGGTGAAGCGGACGTGCCGTTCTTCTCAATGAGCGGTTCGGACTTCGTAGAGATGTTCGTGGGTGTCGGTGCGAGTCGTGTACGTGACCTGTTCGCACAAGCTAAAGCGAAAGCTCCTGCCATCATTTTTATCGATGAGATCGATGCAGTCGGGCGTGCCCGCGGTAAGAACGTGATGACCGGCGGCAACGACGAGCGCGAAAGTACGCTCAACCAGTTATTGACCGAAATGGACGGATTTGGCACCAATTCGGGTGTCATCATCTTGGCTGCCACCAACCGTGCGGACGTACTGGACAGCGCATTGCTGCGTGCCGGACGTTTCGACCGTCAGATACATGTGGAGTTGCCGGATTTGCAGGAGCGCAAAGAGATATTCCAAGTACACCTGCGTTCGATCAAAATGGACGAGAGTGTTGATCTGGATTTCCTGAGCAAGCAGACTCCGGGTTTCTCCGGTGCAGATATCGCTAACGTATGCAACGAGGCGGCACTGATTGCAGCCCGCGGCGGACGGAAGAAAGTGACCAAACAGGATTTCATGGACGCAGTGGACCGTATCGTAGGCGGTTTAGAGCGCAAGAACAAGATCATGACCGACGATGAGAAACGCTCTATCGCTTACCACGAAGCCGGACACGCCACCATCAGTTGGATGTTGCGTTGGGCGAACCCGCTGGTCAAAGTGACGATTGTACCGCGCGGTGTGGCATTAGGTGCTGCATGGTATCTGCCCGAAGAGCGGCAACTGACCAACGAAGAGCATATACTGGACGAGTTATGTTCGCTCTTGGGCGGTCGTGCGGCAGAGCAGCTGTTCCTGCACCAGACATCAACCGGTGCGCTCAACGATCTGGAGCGCGCGACCAAACAGGCGTATGCAATGGTCGCTTTCTACGGTATGAGTGATAAACTGAAAGATGTCAGTTTCTACGATTCCACCGGACGTTATGACTACGGTTTCACCAAACCCTATTCGGACGAGACAGCTACGCTGATTGACAAAGAGACGCAGCGTATCATTGCCGAGCAGATGGCACGTGCCAAGCAGATTCTGACCGAGCACGCGGACGGACATCATCAGATAGCGGAACTGCTCATTGAGCATGAGGTGATTACCAGCGAGGACGTAGAGCGTATCTTGGGTCCGCGTCCGTGGAAGAGCCGCGGCGACGAATTGCTGGAAGCTAATGCTGCCATCGCAGAAGCGGAGAAAGCCAAAAAGAAACGTGCCCCGCGCAAGAAGAAAGCGGAGACACAACCTGAAACAGAAGCAAACACACAAACAACAGATAACAATGAAAAAGCTACTGCTTAACATCATGCTGCTCTGCGCAGCTATGACACTCACCGCCCAAGAGGCACCCGAAAAACTTCCGTTGGATTCGGCAGTTCGTTATGGTAAGTTGGATAACGGTTTGACCTATTATATCCGTCATAACGAGCAACCCAAGCAACGTGCGGAGTTCCATATTGCGCAATGCGTAGGTGCTATTCTGGAAGAAGATCACCAGAACGGTTTGGCACACTTCTTAGAGCACATGGCCTTCAACGGCACGCAACATTTCCCCGGCAAGGGTATCATCAATTATTTCGAATCCATCGGTGTTACGTTCGGCGGTAACATCAACGCCTACACTTCGTTGGACGAGACGGTGTATCGTCTGTCGGACGTACCGACCTATCGCGAAGGTATCGTGGACAGCGCGCTGCTGGTGATGCACGACTGGAGCTGCGGTCTGTTGCTGCTGCCGGATGAGATTGACGCCGAGCGCGGTGTGATTCGTGAAGAGTGGCGCACCGGACGCACAGCACGCCGCCGCATCTGGAAACAGATGCAAGCCGCCATGTATCCGGGTTCACAGTATGCTATTCGCGACGTCATCGGCGACACGGCAGTCATCAATAATTTTGAGTATCAGGCTATCCGCGACTATTACCACAAATGGTACGGACCGGATAATCAGGCTATCATTGTAGTGGGTGATATCAATGTCGATTCCATCGAAGCGAAGATCAAAGCGTTGTGGGCAGAGGTACCGCGCCGTGCCAATTACGGTGAGCGTCCCATCTACACGGTGAACCACAACGACAAGCCGCTGATTGCTATTGTGACCGACCCCGAAGCAGAAGGAAGCCGCATCACCCTGCAGTATAAATTCGACCAACTACCTGAACTGCTGCAGAGCACCGCGCAGGAGTACACGCTGGACCTGGTGCGCGAACTGGCATGCGACATGCTCAACAACCGTTTCTCCGAATTGGCACTGGACCCGAACGCTTCGTTCACCGGAGCCGGTGCGTTCTACGGCGAAGCCGTGAAGCAGATGGACGCTTTCTACGGTGTCATCATCCCGAAAGAGGGACGTGAGACCGAGGCGTACAATGACCTGCTGTTCCAACTGGAGAAGATGCACCGCTACGGTTTCACCAGTGCCGAACTGGAGCGCGTGAAAGCGGAGAAACTGAGCCAGATGGAGAAATACTACAATGAGCGCAACACCCGCAAGAACTATAATCTGGCACGCGAATGTATCTTCCATTTCTTAGACGGCGACGCGATGCCCGGAGCCGAATGGGAGTACGAATATGTGCAAGCCACCCTGCCTCTGATCTCGCTTGAGGCAGTCAACACCATCGCCAAAGCGCTGACACATGCCAACCCGACTATAGCTATCTCCGCTCCGGAGAAGGAAGGTGTGAATATCCCTTCGGAAGAGACGATTCTGGCATCGTTGGCAGGATTGAGCGACCTGGCTATTGAAGCTCCGGTGGAAGAAGCGTTCGACGCTACACTGGTGAAGAAAGCACCGCACAAGGGCAAAATCAAATCCGTTACCCGCAACGAAGAACTGGGCATGACCGAGTGGGTACTGAGCAACGGTATCAAAGTGGCATTCCGCCCGACTGAGTTCAAAGCGGACGAGATTCTGATGCGCGGTTTCTCACGAGGAGGTCTCTCTCTGGTAAAAACAGAAGATCTGCCTTCGGCACTGGCTGCTACTGCTATTATCGAGTACTCCGGTCTCGGCCGTTTCAACGCTACGCAGTTGGAGAAAGCACTGACAGGCAAGACGGTTTCTATCGGTCCGTCTATATCGGAGAACTTTGAGATGATGCGCGGTTCCTCTTCCGTAAAAGACCTGGAGACGATGCTGCAGTTGACGTATCTCTATTTCACCGCGCCGCGTCGTGACGAACAGGCGTATGAGACCTTCATGGCGCTGATGCGCAACCAGTTGACCAACCGCGACAAGAACCCGAAGAACACGTTCTCGGATTCGATACAGGTAATGACTACCAACCACTCCGACCGCGCCGTCATCTTCGATATGCAAACACTGGAGCGCGTGAGTCTGGACAAGGCACTGGAGGTATATAAAGCACGTTTTGCTAATCCGGCAGATTTCACCTTCGTGTTCGTGGGCAACATCGACCCGAACGACCCGAAAACACAGGAACTGATCTGTACATGGTTAGGTGGTCTGAAGACCAAGAAGAAAGGTCTCGAAGAGGTGATGGATCATCAGATCAAAGTGATACCGGGTGTGCAGAAGAACTATTTCACCCGTACGATGGAGACCACGACGGCATCGAACTATATCCAGTACACCTCGTATGATATTCCGTACACGCTGTCCAACGACCTGCATATGGAAGTGATTGGTCGTATCCTGGACAGACGTTATCTGGAGTCTATCCGTGAGCGTGAAGGCGGCTCGTACGGTGTATCCACTTACGGCTATATTGGTATTCTGCCTTCCGCTTATTCCGAACTGGTAATGCGGTTCGACACCGATCCGAACAAACAGACGCGACTGATGGAGATTATCCACGAGGAAGTGGAAACGATACTCCGCGACGGTCCGCTGCCGGAAGACCTGCAGAAAGAGAAAGAGGCGATGCTCAAGGAGTTCCAAGAGGACCTGGAGACCAACAGCTACTGGCGCACTGTGCTGTACATGTACTACATGTATGACATCAATTACATCCGTGATTATCAAGAAGCCGTAGAGGCAATTACCGGCGAGAGCGTACAGGCAATGCTCCAACAGCTCGTTCAGTCGGGCAATGTGCTGGAAGTAGTCATGTTCCCGGATGAGCAATAACGGATGGCGAAGTATTTTCTGATAGCAGGTGAAGCGTCCGGTGACCGACACGCAGCTGCGCTGATGACACAACTGGCGCAGCGTGACACCGAAGCGCATTTTGCAGGGCTTGGCGGCGACCTTATGGCCGCCGCCGGCTGCCATCTGTATCAGGATTACCGGCACATGGCGTTCATGGGTTTTGCCGCCGTACTGCACAACCGGCATCAGATACGGGCTAATTTCCGCATTGCCAAAGAGGCACTGCTGGCAGAGCATCCCGACGCGCTGGTGCTGATTGACTATCCGTCATTCAACCTGCATATGGCTTCGTTCTGCCGCAAGCACCTGCCTGAAACGAAGATCTATTACTACATTCCGCCAAAAGTGTGGGCATGGAAACGGATGCGGATACATAAGATTGCACGTCTGTGCGACGAAGTGCTCGGTATCTTCCCGTTCGAGCCCGCCTTCTATGCCAGCTACGGCTATCGCTGCACCTACGTGGGCAACCCAACAGCAGAGCAATGTACGATGTACCATGTACCATGTACCATTTCTCCGTCCAAGACCATCGCTATCCTGCCGGGTTCGCGTCCAAGCGAGATTACGCACTGTCTGCCGCGTATGATGGAGGCGGCAAGGCGTTTCCCGGACTATGCGATCACCGTCTGCGCGGCTCCCGGAATAGAAGACTCGTTCTACGCACCTTACCTGCACGCAGGGGAGACACTGACACGCGA
>JAFPGA010000128.1 GCA_017423085.1 Paludibacteraceae bacterium
AATGGGTAGGAAAATATCTGCAGCGCCACGACAGATGACGGTACTGGAGGACGGAAGTCTCTTCCTGCTCTATTACGGCTTCCCGCCCAGATCGTCCGGTTCACCGCTGTTCTACAACCGTCTTAACCTTGACGGTTCGCTGTTCGGACACCGCACATTAGCAACCGACTCGATAGGCGCCTATGTAAGCCATGCATGTCTGTTTGAGGGCGATACCTGCACCATCTTCGAGGGTGTATCCCGCGAAATCAGCGGCCATAGAGACGAGTATTATATTTACTTCAACCGCTTCTTGCTCTCCGACGGAACCAAGCTGCTGAGCAGCCCTACCGGTTTCGCCCAGGAGATGCGCGTGAATGCGCGTCCGATGGTGTACGGCCTCATCAAAACAGGTAACGAATATCATCTGCTCTTGAATAGAAATTCGCATGATACCGACAACGACTATAGTACTTGCGAGACCTATGGTGCTGATGGCCGTATCCTCAGGAGCAAACCGATTCTCGGCTATAAAACGGATGTGTACGACGAATCGTTCATCGCCGATGGTCATTATGCCAATATGCTCATTACTAAGGACGAGTTCGGTGAAGGTGGTATATGGGCTGCAAACATCGATGTGACCGACGATACCAATGCCCCAATCGTAACCAATACGCTCCCGGGTAGGTTCTCGGTGAACGCAAACGGCAAACAGGTGAACTTCACCAGAGGTGCCATGGAGTACAACCACTCGCTGGACCTCTTCCAAACCGGGTCTAACCAGTGGGAGACGCTGAACGGAAAAAATAAATATATTTCCGATACTACCTTTATCAACTGGCTGAACATGTTCGGTTGGGGAACGGGTGATGACCTGATGAAGTATGACTCGCTCGCTTCCTATACCACCTTCACAGATTGGGGACTGAGCGATATCCGCAATACCAGCTGTGAGCCGGGTACCCTGCGTACCTTGACTGCAGACGAGTGGGATTATATCATCAACGGCCGTCCTAATGCAGCCGATTTGCGCACTATTGGCGGTCTTATCCAGTTGGTAAAGGATGAGGACACCGTCTTTTTGGACATAATCGTCCTGCTCCCCGATACCTTCGAGATGCCGGAAGGAATGCATTTGGATATGCATGCCACCTCGTACAGAACGAATCTCTACTGGCCGGAAGAATGGGAGTTGCTGGAGGAGAACGGTGCCGTTATCATCCCGTTGACCGGTTATCGTAAGGGAGACAAGTTGTATGATATCGATACGGATGGTATTTCATTAGTAGCGCATATCTGGACTTCTACGCCCGACGGCGATGACAATGCCAAGGCGGTTCGTATTGACAAGAACGATTGGTCCATCGAGTCCATGCCGCGTTGCTGCGGTATGTACGTTCGTCTCGTCAAGGATGTAGATAGCGAACAAGGCATCGAGGATGTAGTCGTTACCGAGAAGGACAACCGCGCTCGCAAAGTCCTCATCGATGGTGTACTATATATCATCCGCGACGGACGCATCTATGATGCGCAAGGCGCGCTGGTCAAATAACGAATGAACGTTTAAAGTTTAAGGTTTAACTAAAAAATCGCTCTTCGGGGCGATTTTTTTTGTTTTTTTTGCATATATCAAAAAAAAGCCGTAACTTTGCGGCGCTAAATCAATAGACAGATTTATGGTGCAAACGAAGAAAACGGGTTTTAATTCCAAGT
>JAFPGA010000129.1 GCA_017423085.1 Paludibacteraceae bacterium
AGTTGGGCGCGAACGCGTTCCTGGGCGGTATCAGCATGAACTACGGCACGAACCTGCTGCTGCAGAAAGACAGCGAGCTGGTGGTGATTGAGGCGGATGAGTACGACCGTTCGTTCCATCATCTCACACCGTACATGTCGGTGGTCACCGCCGTTGATGCCGACCATTTGGATATATACGGCACGCCTGAAGCCTATCGCGAAGCGTTCGCCCATTATACGAGTCTCATCAGCCGTGTGCTGGTGATGAAGCACGGTATTGACCTGCAGCCGAGACTCCGGAAGGGTGTGAAATGCTATACGTACGGAGTAGTGGAGCCGTCAGCCGTCAGCAAGGTCAGACCTGCTTCAGATATGCCGGATTTCTATGCGGACAACATCCGCGTGGCGAAGGGGCAGATCTATTTTGATTTCCATACACCCACCGAGACGCTGAAAGAACTGAAATTAGGGGTACCGGTGTGGGTGAACATAGAGAATGCGGTGGCAGCTATGTCGGTAGCGTGGTTGAACGGCGTGAAAGCTGATGAGTTACGTCGCGGAATAGCGTCTTTCAAGGGCGTGCTGCGGCGGTTCAATATTCATATCAACACGCCCAAGCTGGCGTACATAGACGACTACGCGCACCATCCGCAGGAGATCGCTACGGCGATTGATTCGATTCGCAAACTGTATCCCGAGCGGCGTTTGATCGGAGTGTTCCAGCCGCATTTATACACCCGTACACGCGACTTCGCTCCGGAGTTTACCCAGGTGCTCGGCACGCTGGACGAGTGTATCTTGCTGCCTATCTATCCGGCACGCGAAGAACCTATCGAAGGCGTGACCAGTGAGATGCTTGGCGGACAAGTGGTGGAGAAAAAAGACTTGGTGGATGTGCTCAAAAACAAGGTGAAGAGCGCAAAAGAACCGCTCGTTATCCTGACCGTCGGAGCCGGAGACATTGACCGACTCGTGCCGGAAATAGCGGCGAAGTTGAAAGATGAAAATTCGCTTGCGAATAATCGTTCGAGTGAAACGAGATAAGAAAGATGAGTAGAACGGCGATCATAGTGTGGAAGAGTATCGGCGTCAGCGTGGTAGCGATCCTGCTGATTGCAGCGGCAGTGTGGGGGTATTTGATGTCTCCGACTACCGAGCCGTGCCGCGCTATCATCTACGACATACAGGACCGCGGTGCACGCATGTATCTGACAGAGCAGGAACTCAATCAGCTGTTGCAGAACGAGGATATCTATCCGGTCGGATGGCAGCAGAACCGTGTGTCGCTGTATCGCATCGAGAGCGCGGTTCAGCATCATCCGATGGTGCGCACGGCTGAGTGCTATATCACACCGCGGTTTGATGTGCATGTGCAGTTGACCCAACGTGTACCCTTGGTGCGGGTGCAGACGGCAGCGGGAATGTATTTCATTGACACCGACCGCAAGGTGATGCCCTATCGCACTGCGGTAAAAGACAACGTGCTGTATGTGACCGGCACCGTAGGCCCGCAACTGGCTTCGACCCAACTGGCGGATTTTGCGCTGTGGTTGCAGTCGAACAAGTATTGGCGCAAGCAGATCAGTCATGTGTACGTGCAGTCGCCGCACATGATCTATCTGTACACGACCACCGGTTCACCGCGTATCCTGTTGGGCTCGATGAGCGGGTTTGAACAGAAACTGAAAAAGATGCGTACCTTTCAGGAGAACAGTCAGGACGCAGTGAAAGACAAGCATTATACCGAATATGACATCCGCTTTGCCGGACAAGTCATCGGTCGAAACTAATATAAACCTAAACCATCAACAAAACAATGGCAAGAAAACAAACAAGAACAGCAGACTCGCTTCCGTTGGTTGCTATTGAAATGGGAAGTGACAGCGTCCGCGCCTTGGCGGCCCGGCGTATAGCTCCGGATCTGTTTCAAGTGCTCGGCGTGGAGGAGCGTCCGCAGAAAATGGGCAACGTGTGCGTAGAGCAAGGTATCATCACACAATCGAGTAATGCCGGTTATGTGATCGCGGAGGTGCTCAAACTGCTTGCTAACCGTATCGGCGAAGAGGAACTGCCGACGGCGTTCGTGTCCGTAGGCGGTCAGTCGATGCAGATCGTGGCGGTCCATTCGCGTCGCGACCAGGCACGGAAGAAAGAGATCAGTCAGGCTCTGCTCGATGAGATGGAGCAGGAGTGTAAGGAGAAGATTGAACTGCGCAACCCCGAGGTAGCCGTCTTGGGTCTGGTGCCCAGTTTTTTCAAACTGGACGGAGTGGAGCAAGACGATATCCCTTCGCCCGAACAGCGCGCTGCGTTGGTAGAAGCGCATTACATCGCTTTCTACGGTCGTAAGGCGATCGACCAGCAGTTACAGAAATCGTTCTCGCAAGCCGGACGCAGCATCGAGCACGCGTTTGTGCGTCCCGAGTGCCTGTTGTCCGCGTTCGCTACCTGTGACGGTAACCATGTGCTGATGAACGGATGTGCGGTCATCGATTTCGGTGCACAGACCACCAGTCTTACTGCCTACAAAGGCGGGCAGTACCTGATTAACAAAGTGGTGCCCAAAGGCGGCTATCACATCACCCGCATGCTGGAGCAGCAAGGCATGAGTTTTGCGACGGCAGAGGTGCTGAAAAAGAAATTCGGTTGTGCCTCGCCCGACCTGATTACCAAACCCGTGCGTCTGCGTGTGCCGGCAAGTCCCGAGATAGGCGGTGACATGATCATTGCGTCCAATGAACTGGCTGCGGCTATTGAACTCAAGTTGCAAGAGATATTGGCTCCGCTGTTGGAGGAACTGAAAAAAGTGGAAGCACGTGTGCCGACACTCTACATCACCGGTGGCGGTAGTATGCTGCAGGGAATGGCGGAGTATATCCAGTCGCAGACCTCGCTCAATGTGCAATATGGAGCACACAACCTGTTGCTGCACCGCGACACGGATGACAAATATCTCTCGCCGCAATACACCTCGCTCGTCGGTACTATTCTGCTCGGGCAGGACTACCGCGACAGCCACAAGAACCAACTGGTGCGCAAACCCGGGTTCTTCGACAGAGTAAAAGAGAGCACGCTCGATATGTTTATCGACCAAGAATAATACAGTTGAAAAATTTAAATTCTACAAGATATGGAAGACGAATTATTGACATTGCCTTTGGAGGGTTTGACAGAAGATAGTATCATCAAAGTGATCGGTGTAGGTGGTGGCGGCTGCAACGCAGTTAATTACATGCACCGTCAGGGACTGAAAGATGTCTCATTCCTCGTATGTAACACGGACCGCCAGGTGCTGATCAAAAGCTCCGTG
The DNA here is from genome assembly GCA_017423085.1 of Paludibacteraceae bacterium. Taxonomy (GTDB): domain Bacteria; phylum Bacteroidota; class Bacteroidia; order Bacteroidales; family Paludibacteraceae; genus Colicola. The sequence goes on from JAFPGA010000129.1 coordinate 3,292, forward strand.
CCCAGCAAACTGCAACTCGGTCCCGGTCTGGGAGCCGGCGGTGATCCCGAGACTGCACGTCAGTATGCGGAAGAGAGCCGTG
>JAFPGA010000130.1 GCA_017423085.1 Paludibacteraceae bacterium
ACCTGGAATAACGCTTCATGCCGTCCTCTGGCTTTCCGCCTCTTCTGAACACATTGAAATAATGCTGAAAGAACCGGATTCTCCATTCCACACTTTCCGGTGTACATTCTTTTTCCAGCGCGTGCGCACGCCTTTGCGCCTCTTTGATCAACTCCCTGTTGGCAACACTCGCTGCAGACCAATGTTTCGCAAAATGGTACGTGTACAATTCACAAAGTCCCGAGCGGAACCGCGAAGGACGAACTACAATCCGCTTCTTGTATTTCTTTCCCTCTCTCTCGTAGTCCATCGCCCCCGCAATGTACTTAATACCCTCATTGGTACGGAAATAGTGTACACCCCGTTTATGAGGTGTAGCCCCCGCCGGCAGCGGCTCAAATATACATCCCCCGCCCTTCAAACGGTTAATGACCTTTGTTTTCAAACTCTTTCCCATCTTAATGATCTTTATATTTTAATAATCTGTATATTTTAATGATCTTTATATTTTATATGATATTTTTATATTCGGAACAATTCACGCAGCAATATTAGCCCTTAGTAGAACCGTTTTAACGGGTATTACCTGCATTTCCTAGACTTTGTTATTTTTATCATCATTATATATTGCATATAATCAGTAAAATAAACTCAAAATTACGTGCATTGATTTTAAATCACTGCAAAGGTACAACAAATTTTTCAAATTTGCAAGATTCAGCCGTAAAAAATACAAAAATGCTTGCATATTTTGTGCTTGTTACGGCTGAAGATTGTAGTTTGCACGACAGTGCGACCGTACTTTCGAAGGGTCCCCTTACAGGGTGGTATGTCGAAGGTACAACAAATTTTCCAAATTTGCAAGAATTTTGGCAAAAAAAGCGTAAACTATTGCGTACGTCAATTATTATTTGTAATTTTGCAGCAAATTTAAAGTTCACTGTTTGTGAAAATACGCCACGCATATATTCTATCGCTATTGGCTCTGACCCTTAGTTGGAGTAGTTGTAGTTGGACTTCACATACCGACCAAATCAGGCTCCAAGAGGCAGAAGAACTGTATCGTCAGGGTATATCCTACAATAATAGCAGCCAGTATGAAAGTTCGACCGCTTATCTCAAACAGGCGGAAGAAATCTTGGAGGATCTTCCCCAGTCTGTGCGCAGAGATCAGTTATTGGGACTGACATGGTTCCGCTTGGGAAACACTTCTGAGAGCGAGATGTTGTATGACATCGCACAGAACTATTATCGCAAAGCCATTCCGATGCTTCATCCGGATAGCAATGCTGTTTATCTGGCATGTGCATACCGCGACATAGCGCGTACAATGGCGATCATCGGCGAGGAACAAGACAGTGTCTTGTGGTATTTTGCGCGGGCAGAGCAGTTGGCCAGTGCAGCCGGCAACACTTTGTTATTGCTCGATATAGACGCTTACCGTTACCAACTCTGTTATCCGGACAGTGTAGAACATCGGTTGGCGGTGTGTAAACAGTTGGCGGAAGGATATAACATCCCTGCGCGTTATTCTGAGATCGTGGAACTGCTTCTCGCTCAGCACGCTACCGACTCCGCAGCCTATTATCTTTCACGCTTACAACCCACCGACTCGGCTTACACCTATTGGTTTGAACAGAGTTACGCCTACCTCAACAGCAAGATTCTCCGTCAGCGCAACCAGACAGATAAAGCTTATAGTGTGCTGCTCGACTTGTATGACCGTAAGATAGACGAACTCCAGCGCGACGCTGGAGCGCGTACATACGCACTTTCCTTGCATTACGACGTGGCACGCGAACAACAACTCGCGCAGGAAGCGCAACGAGAAAAACAATGGCAACGGACCATCTCTGTCGTCTTGATCTTGCTGTTGGCGGTGTTGATCATTTTGTTTGTCGTCATCTGGCGCTATTGGCAGCAACGCCGTCGGGAGCAAATAAGACAACTACAGGCGTTGCAAGACAAATACGCGCAGCAGTTACAACTGGCTTTGGAACGACTGCAGCAGAAAGTGAACCTGACACGCGAGATGGAACTGCAGCGTTTGCGGGGGGACGAACCGGAGTTCCCGAAATGGCTGCAGACCTACCGCAACGAGCAACTGACACTCAGCAAAGAGAGCATAGACGAACTGATCGCATCGGTGGACAAAGCCCTGGATGGCGCCATCAGCCGTTTGCGCGAGGACTACCCGGCACTGACCGAGTCTGACATGCAGTTCGCCATCCTTTCTATCATCGGAGCTTCGGACAGCGATATGGGTATTCTGCTCAACGTCCAGAAACAGACCATTTATCATCGTCGCCAAATCGTCCGCAAACACGTCAACCCCGATATCGACGACATCGATGCCTGGCTGCGCGCATATGTGCTGAAACAGGATTTCGGTACACGCTGATATGTTCGCCGATAAGTTTTTTTGAACAAAAAATGCCCCAAATCTTGCATATTTCAAAAAAAAAGCAGTACCTTTGCACCCGTAATACGATGGAACATGCCGAAAATCCACAACAGAGTAGGCTTAACAAACAATTTTTTATAATGAAAACACGTTATTTTCTTTTCGCGGCAGCTGTTGCATTGGTGATGGCTTCCTGTGGAGTGGACAACACCCAACTCGACTCCAAAAAAATTAACAAACTCTACAACGAGAAACTCACAGAACTGTGCATGGACAAGGTGTACACCACCATCGACACCGGTTACTATGAGCTCAACGACCCGAGCCAACGCTACGTGCTGCAGCAACTGGCTTCTGCCGGCGTCATTGACTACAAAGTAGAGCGCTTCGCATGGTACAACAAATGTACCCGCATCGGTAACACGGTAACGAAAGTGGTTGAGTTCTACTGCCAGGACAACGGCGAGTTCGACCACAGACAAAATGTGTACGGCAAAGGCGAAATCATTTCCTATGAGTTCGAAGAGCACTTCATGGTAGATGTTCGTATCAAACGTAAATATCAATCCATGCTGGTTGACGCCCTTCCGGTGCCCTATATCGAGGACGAAGATCTCGCAGCTCCACTCTATGACAACTTGGAGTGGCCGACAGATGCTCTGGAGAACAATGAGGCTTGGCCGGTACTCGTAGCTCCGGCTATCCCCGAACCGCCGGTTGAGCGCAAAGATATCAAGTGCAAACCCAAAAAAGAGGCTCCGAAAGTACAATCCCGTCCCGTTGCTCCGAAACGTGTCGCTGCTCCCCGTGAGAGCAAACCCAGATGCGTCTCTGTCGATATGGCTACCACCACACGCTATAACGAGGCTAAACTGGCTGAGAACCACGGCGAAGTACTCATTCTCGCTTATGAGATCGCTGCACTCAAGTGCCGCAACATCCAGATCTTCAACAAGGAAGATAACTCGCTGGCTGCTCGCTGCGAAGTGATCGTTCAGTCCAAGAACGTCACCCCGCAAGGACACATCCTCGAGAGCGACATCATTGACGGCATCCCCGCTAAGGTGAATATCACCTTGACATACTACGTGGATAAAGGTTGGGTAATTGATTCGCAAGAGATTGAGGTTACCAAGCAGGTACGAAACCGCAAAGGCAAAATGGAGAACGTAGTCACCAAAGAGAGTGCGTTCCCGAGACCGGAAATCGACCCGACACACGTCCTCAGAGAGTACGCTGACTAATCGGCCAACGCCAAAGCCAAAACAAGGAAAAATCGTCCTTCGGGGCGATTTTTTCTGTTTTTATTTGCATATATGCAAAAATTGTAGTAATTTTGCATGCTTTTTATGCGCACAAGACGGCTGACATATGGCAAAAGGGTGAGCGGAGTAGGGGTTTGGACACTGCTGATTGTACTGTGTCTTATGGCATCGTGCAACACGACGAAGTTCGTGCCACAAGACCGCTACCTGCTCAACAAAGCACGGGTGACCTGCGTCGATGACAAGTCGGTCTCCACCGCCGAGTTGGGCGGCTACCTGCGGCAGAAACAGAACACCGAGATTTTCGGTTTCTGGAAACTGCAACTCCATATCTACAACACCGCTCCCACCGACACCACCACCAAATCGCTGAAGAAAATGGCGGAGAACGCCCATAAGATGGGTGAGGCACCGGTGGTGTACGACGAAGACCTGACGCGCATCAGCATGCAGCAGCTCCAACAGCAGATGCATAATATGGGCTATTTCCATGCTGAGGTGGATACAATCAAGCGTGTCAAGGACCGCAAAATGAACCTGACCTACGTCATCACGGCGCACCAACCGTACACCATCCGCCACTACGAAGTGGATATACCGATTCCCGAAGTGGGACGCATTGCAAGCGACTCGCGCTGTTTGATCCATTCCGGCGACAGGTTCTCTACCGCCACGCTGGACGAAGAGCGCGACCGTATCGCGACCGTCATGCGCAACAGAGGGTATTATTACTTCGAGAAAGCACTGCTGGAGTTTACCGCCGACAGTTCGCTTAACTCGCACGAAGTGGATCTGCGTATCCATCTGGCTCCTTTTGTTATGCAGGATTCGCTTGCGTACGCGCGCATCCAGACGCGCTATCACGTGCGCACCGTCCATTACCAGATTGACTACGACCCGGATCATCTGCCCGACACGGTGGTGCTCAAGCGCGACAGCGACCGCTTGGGCAATGAGTACAGTTGGACGGGTACGCGCTTCCTGCGCAAGAACGCGCTGCGCACCGTCACACGTATCCACTGCAACGAGCGCTACGCCGACTGGCGCGTGGAACGAACCTACGCGCGCATGAACGCACTCGCTCCCGTCAAATACGTCGATATAACTTTCACACCGGTCAGTGACACACTGCTCGACTGCTTCATCACCATCTCACGCGGACGACTCAACTCGTTCGCTGCGGCAGTGGAAGGTACCTACAGCGCCGGAGACTGGGGCGTGGCTGCCGGACTCAACTACAGCAATAAGAATATCTTCCACGGTGCGGAAGTGCTGACGCTCGGCGGACGCGCTTCCTACGAATGGCGCGCCAACGGCGGACGGGCTATCGAAGCCAAAGCGGAAGCAGGACTGCTCTTCGCGTCCAACGTCCAACTCAAAGTGTCATATAACTACCAGCAGCGACCCGATGAATATACCCGTACGATCGCCAATGCCGGACTGACCTATTATGTCCCGCGCAGACCCGGAACGAACTGGACACACCAGTTCAACTTCATCGACGTCAATTATCTGTACGTGCCGTGGATGTCCGACCAGTTCATCAAGCAGTTCTTCGGCAAGTCGTCTGTACTGCGCGCCAGTTACGAAGACCAGTTCATCCTCGATTGGAGTTACACCGCCAACTACTCGAATTATAGCCAGCGTAACCCCTATAAGTCCTACGTGCAGTTCAGCCTCCGCGCCGAGACTGCCGGTAATGCCTTGTACGCGCTGAGCACAGCGGCAGGTTTCGAGAAGAACGATGCCGGGGTGTACGTGATGTGGAAGATTCCCTTTGCCCAATACGCCAAAGGTGATATCAACTTCACCTACCACGGCATCATCAACCCGCAACACCGTCTGGTGACGCACCTCAGCCTGGGTGTGGCGGTGCCGTACCTCAATGCCAATGCCGTGCCGTTCATCAAACGCTATTTTGCCGGAGGCTCCAACTCCGTGCGCGGATGGCAAGCCCGTACACTCGGACCCGGTACCTTCCGCGGGGACGGCTCCAAACTGGTGTACGACCTGCAGGTGGGAGATATCAAACTGGATATGAACCTCGAGTACCGCTTCAAGGTGCTCAGTTTCCTCGAACTGGCGGCTTTCGTCGATGCGGGAAACATATGGACCATTCACGACTACGAGGACCAACCCGGCGGTGTGTTCCAATGGGATCAGTTCTACAAACAGATAGCCTGGAGTTACGGTGTGGGTATACGCTTCGACCTGTCACTGTTCATCTTCCGCGTCGATTTCGGTGTCAAACTACATGACCCGAGTCGCATCGCCGAAGGCAAACAATGGCGCACCGCACCCAACGGCTTGGGCTGGAAAGATGATATGACGTTCCACTTCGCCATCGGACATCCCTTCTGATGTACGAAGGACAAATGTACGATGTACGAAGGATGTATGAAGGACGTACGAAGGACAAATGTACGATGTACGATTTATGCTGAAAGCGCAGATGATAAAAGGGCTTGTGGAAGCCGGTTGTGACGAAGCGGGCAGAGGACCGTTGGCGGGCAGCGTGTTCGCAGCAGCCGTCATCCTCAACCCCGAGCGGGTGGAACAGGTGCCGGAATTTGCTTGGCTCAATGACTCCAAGCAACTGACCGACAAACAGCGGTACACCCTGCGACCGGTCATCGAACGCGAAGCACTCAGTTGGGCGGTGGTCGAAGTGAGTGCACAGGAGATAGATGAACGGAACATCCTGCAGTGCTCCATCCTCGGCATGCAGCGCGCATTGGACCGGCTGACTATCCGTCCGCAACATATCCTGGTGGATGGTAACAAATGGAAACCCTACGTGCCCGAAGGCGAACTGCTCGAGATTCCGGCGCACACTGTCGTACACGGTGATGCTACCTACCTCTCTATCGCAGCAGCCAGCGTGCTGGCGAAGACCTACCGGGATGATTATATGCTGCGGCTACACGAGGAATATCCCCAATACGGCTGGGCGAACAACAAAGGGTATCCCACTGCGGAGCACTACGCCGCCCTCCGCCAATACGGCCCGACACCCTATCATCGGATGACGTTTAATTTGAAACTGAAAGCTGAAGGCTGAATACTGACAACTAAAACAACAAACATATGAGCTTATTTAACAATCAAAATCCAAATGAACAAGGCAACCAGCCGAACAAGAGACGTCGTATCGGTTGCCTGGGTGGCTGTCTGCTGTTCTTCGCTATTTATCTGGTAACCAGTGGTGTCATTGGTCTGCTGATGGGTGCGATGATGGAGACTCCGACCGTAGACGTCAAAGAGAACTCCGTGTATCGTCTGCAACTCCGAGGTACGCTGATCGAACAGGCGCAAGAGGAAAATCCCTTCGCGGACTTCATGAACTCGATGCCCTACAGTTCTTACGCTCAAGAGAACACCGTCGGCTTGGACGAAATCCTGAGTAACATCCGTCTCGCGAAGAACGACGACCGCATACGCGGTATTTGGCTGGACGGTGCAGAGCTCTCTATGGCTCCCGCTAGCGCCAAAGCCATCCGTGACGCGCTGCTCGACTTCAAGTCCAGCGGCAAATGGGTCATCGCGTCCGCCAAGAGTTACGGTGCGACCAATTACTACGTCGCTTCGGTGGCTGACCGCATCTGTCTGGATCCGACAGGACAAGTGAACTGGAACGGTCTGACGGCGCAGAAACTGTACCTCACCCGTCTCATGGACAAGATAGGCGTGGAGATGCAGATCCTCAAAGTGGGTACGTTCAAGTCCGCCGTAGAACCGTATTTCCGTACGTCCATGTCCGATGCCGACCGTCTGCAGACACAGCAGTACCTCACCGGTATCTGGGATGAGTACAAAGCAGCCGTAGGTGCGTCTCGTCACCTCACCGAGGAGCAGTTGGATGCATTAGCCGACCGCTATATGGGACTGCAGCCGGCTCAGGAACAACTGGCAGCCGGACTGGTGGACACTATTGTATATACCCAAGACATGGATTCGCTGCTGCGTATCTATACCGGCACGAAGAAATACAAACTGCTGACCACCGCCAAACTGGCGCAAGTGGCACGCCCCAAGTCCAAAGCGAAGGATAAAGTGGCGGTGATGTACCTTGCCGGCGAGATCACCGAAGAAGACGGTGACGGTATCGTAGGCAAAGAAGCCATCAAGACCCTCAATAAGATTCGACAGGACAAAGAGATCAAAGCACTCGTGCTGCGCGTCAACAGCCCGGGCGGTTCTGCCGATGCCAGCGAACAGATCTGGCACGCGGTGCAGAAAGTGAAAGCTGCCGGCATCCCCGTTGTTGTTTCGATGGGTGACTACGCCGCTTCGGGTGGATACTACATCTCCTGCGGTGCGGATTATATCTACGCTGAACCGACCACACTCACCGGTTCCATCGGTATCTTCGGTGTCATCCCCAATGCCGCTGAACTGCGCAATAAGATTGGTGTGGACATCGACGGTGTGAGCACCAACAAACACTCCGACTTGGAGACCAACATGATCTACAAAGGCATGAACAGCGAAGAAGAAGCGATGATGCAAGCGATGATCGAGCGCGGCTACGACCTGTTCACTTCCCGTTGCGCGCAGGGGCGCCACGTCGAGCAGTCGTATATCAAATCGATTGGTGAAGGACGTGTCTGGCTCGGTACACAGGGCGTGAAGATCGGTATTGTCGATGAGTTGGGTAACATAGACGACGCCATCAGCAAAGCCGTTGAACTGGCAGGGCTCGAGTCCTACAAACTGGAGTATTATCCCGACAAAGTGGACCCCTTGGAGGAGTTCCTCAAACTGCTGGACAACACCACCGAAGAGGAGCGTCTGATCCTCAAACTGCGTCAGATGGCTACCCAACCACGTATCATGGCTCTCATGCCGGAAGTAGAGATTAAATAATGCGCAGCATCGTTACCATACCGCTTAGTTGGGCGTACACCTTGGGTGTCGCGATCCGGCATATGATGTACAATCAGCATATGCTGCCCTCTTCCACGGTGCCGGTACCGACCATCTGTGTGGGTAACCTGTCGGTGGGCGGAACCGGTAAGACGCCGATGACGGAGTATATCGTTCGTCTGCTCTTGGACCACGGTTATCACCCTGCCGTGCTCTCCCGCGGGTACAAACGTCGCACGCGTGGTTTCCGGCTGGCAGATGCCACCTCCACGGTGGAGACCATTGGCGACGAGGCAATGCAGATGCACCGTACGTTCCCCGATGTGCCGATCGCGGTGTGCGAGAACCGTGTGCGGGGCGTGCGGCAACTCAAACGGCTGATCGACACCATCGATGTGGTGGTGCTGGACGATGCGATGCAGCACCGTGCCATCCGCTGCGGACTCACGATCCTGCTCACGCCGTACGACCACCTCTACATAGATGACCATATGCTGCCGTGGGGTAACCTGCGCGACTTGCCTTCGCGTGCCCTCAAAGCCGATGCGGTGGTCATCACCAAGTGTCCCGACACGATGCTGCCGATTGACATGCGCGTGGTGGATAACCGGCTTCACATGCCGGCCTATCAGCAACTGCATTTTGCGGGCATATCCTATGCCCCGATGGAGCAGGAAGGAAACCCCTTGGTGCTCTGCGGAATAGCCCAACCACAGTACCTCATGGACTACGTGCTCAAGCATTACCCGAATGCCGAACTGATGGCGTTCAGGGATCACCACCGGTACAAACCCGGAGATATAGACGCGATCTTGAAAAAGGCGCAACAGTTTGATTTTGTGCTCACGACCGAAAAAGATATACAGCGCTTACGGACCACTCCGTTGGTGGATCAATTGCGCGCACAGGGCAAACGCCTCATTGCCCTTCCTATCCGGCAACGATTCCTCTCTCCGCAAGAGACCTTCGACCGGCAAATACTGACCTACGTACGAGAAAACTGTCGCAAATCATAAATCCTAAATTTGAAATCCTAAATTTGAAATCCTACATTTTTCATATTCTCCGCCGTTTCGTGCCCCCGTACAAGGGGCAGATGGCATTGAACATCCTGTTCAACCTGCTCTCGACCGTGCTGTCGCTGTTCTCGTTTGCAGCTATCATTCCCGTGCTGCGTATCCTGTTCGGTCTGACCGCTGCTGACGTGCAGTGGACCGACTTGAGCACCGTTAGCGGCTTGCAAGAGACGATCGCCGCGATGCGCACCAACCTCTACTGGCTGCTCAATGAGCAGATCGCGTTGCACGGGGCGAGTTATGTGCTGCTTATGCTCGGTCTGTTCCTTATCGTCATGACCGGACTCAAATGTGGCACGGCGTGGCTGGCGAACTATTTCATGGTGCCGATCCGTACCGGTGTGCTGCGTGACCTGCGCCAGCAGTTATACGACAAAGTGCTGACGCTGCCGATGGGCTATTTCACCGAAGCGCGGCGAGGCGATGTCATGTCCCGCATGACCAACGATGTGAATGAGGTGGAGGCATCCATCATGTCCGCTTTGGACATCCTGTTCAAAGACCCGGTGATGATTCTCGTTTATCTCATCACGCTCTTTGTCATCTCGTGGCAACTGACGCTGTTCGTGCTGCTACTCATGCCAATCGCTGTCTTCTTCATCGGACGCATTGGACGCAGCCTCAAGCGCGCTTCAACCAAAGGACAGGAACAGAACGCGGAGATCCTCTCTTCTATTGACGAGACCCTGCTCGGTCTGCGGGTCGTGAAGGGATTCAATGCGCAGGATAAACTGCGTTCCCGCTTCGCACAACTCATCAACGCAACCCGCGCCACCTTCAATCGCATCAATCGCCGTTATTACCTCGCGCATCCGCTGTCGGAGTTCCTCGGAACGGCGCTCATTGCCGTCATCCTGTGGTTCGGCGGACTGCTGATCTTGGGAGACCACTCGACCATCGATGCTTCGACCTTCATCTATTATCTGGTCATCTTCTATTCCATCATCAACCCCGCCAAAGACCTGAGCAAAGCGGCGTACGGTATTCGTCGCGGTTTGGCGTCGTTGGAACGCATTGATGCGGTGCTCAACACGCAGTCGAACATAGTCGAACCTTCCAACCCGCAAACTCTCCAACAAATCCAAACAGCAATCACCTTTGACCATGTCTCTTTCGCTTATCAAGAGCGCGAAGTGCTGACGGATATCAACCTCACGATCCCGAAGGGGCAGACGGTGGCACTGGTTGGTCAGTCGGGCAGCGGTAAGACGACCCTCACGGACCTCGTGCCGCGGTTCTATGACCCGCAGCAAGGCGCTGTGACCATTGACGGCACGGATATCCGGCAGTTCAGCACGCATGACCTGCGCGCGCTGATGGGCATCGTGTGCCAAGAACCGATCTTGTTCAACGACACGGTGTATAACAACATTACCTTTGGTGTCGATACTTCGCAGCCCGCGCCGAATGGCATGACCTGGGCTGAAGCGGTGGAACAGGCGGCACGCATCGCCAATGCGCACACCTTCATCGCCGAGATGCCGGACGGTTATCAGACCGTCATCGGTGACCGCGGAAGTCGTCTCTCGGGCGGACAACGGCAGCGACTCTCAATCGCTCGGGCTGTGCTCAAGAACCCGCCTGTGCTCATTCTCGATGAAGCTACTTCGGCACTCGACTCCGAGTCCGAGAAACTGGTGCAGGAAGCCTTGGAGCACCTGATGAAAGACCGTACGACCCTTGTGGTGGCGCACCGCTTATCGACCATCAAGCACGCCGACCTCATCTGCGTGCTGCACGAAGGACACATCGTCGAACGCGGCACTCACGAGCAACTATATAAACTCGGCGGCTATTATACGAAGTTAGTTGACATGCAAAAATAATTAAATGTACGAAGGTCGCGTAAATCGTACATAAAAATAAATCGTACATAAAAATATGAAGGTCTTATTAGGAATGTCCGGCGGCATTGACTCGACCGTGAGTGCAATGTTGCTCTTGGAGCAAGGTTACGAAGTGGTCGGTGTGACGTTCCGCACGTACGACAGCATCAAGGAATCCTGTCTCGCCAAAGAGAAAGGCTGCTGCTCCGTCGAGTCCATCATGGAAGCCAAGCACAATGCCGAGAAGATGGGCTTTGAACATTACATCGTGGATTTTCGCGACACATTCAAGCACTGCGTCATTCAGAACTTCATCGACGAATACATGTCCGGTCGTACGCCCAACCCCTGTGTGCTGTGCAACAGTCATATCAAATGGGGCGAACTGATGCGTGTGGCGGATGAACATCACTGCGATTATATCGCGACCGGTCATTATGCCCGCGTCGTCGAGCGTGACGGACATGTCTATCTGGGCACGGCTGCGG
>JAFPGA010000013.1 GCA_017423085.1 Paludibacteraceae bacterium
AAACCCAAGATGAGCGAACCCATCATCCACGTGAACTGCTTACCGGCACGGTTGGAGAAATCGAAGATACTCGTCTGGTCGAAGTTATAGCTGGCACCATAGATATTGAGCCAGCCGAAGAGGGCCAGCGCCAGAAAAACACCGATGGTGATCCAATCGACGTGTTGCCATATGTTACCACTTCTTGACGCTCTCATTGAGTACGGTACTTCCTATTCGTTTGCGTAAATCTTTGCGTTTGACCTCTCCGGTGAGGTATTGCTCAATCATCATCGTCGCGATCGGGCATGCCCATGTAGCACCGAAACCGGCGTTCTCCACCACTACGGCAACCGCTATCTGCGGGTCCTCCACCGGTGCAAAACCGATGAAGATAGCGTGGTCGCGACCGTGCGGGTTCTGCACCGTTCCGGTCTTACCCGCCATGTGCAGACTGTCCACGGCATAGTGTCGTCCGGTACCATAGACCATCACGCGTCCCATGCCCTCTTTGACGACATCGAAATACTGTTGATCTATATCCAGCCGGTGTACATGCTCCAGCATAGAGTCGTTGCGGTTGAGGTGCGGCGTGATGAAATAGCCTTCATTGGCAATCGTGGCTGCTTGGTTGGCTAACTGCAGCGGTGTCACCAGTATCTCGCCCTGCCCGATGCTGAGTGAACGGATGGTGATGGCTTTCCAGCCTGTCTTGCCGTAGAACTTATCAAACAGTTTGGTGCTCGGGATACTGCCGCTGGACTGCTCGCTCAGGTCCGAGTCGGTGAACCGTTGTCCCAGACCGAAGCTCATCACCGCCTCGCGCCATAACTCGTAGCGGTGACGGAAATCCTCATTGTCTTTGCCGTACCCGTCCATTTGCAGCAGGTCGCGGAATGCGCACCAGAAATAGGGGTTGCAGCTCTGCTCGATAGCGCGGTCCAAAGCGACCGGCGAACCGTGATGGTGCGTACACTTGATGGGTGTACTACCCGGTCCGGAGCAGGGATAGAGGGTGTATGGGGTGATGGCGCCTTGCTGCAGACAGACCAGTGCCTGAATGGTCTTGAACGTGGAACCGGGCGGGTAGGTGGCTTGCGTAGCACGGTTCATGAGCGGCTTGGTCTTGTCCTTGAGCAGCGACATGTAGTTCTTGCTGCGCTCCTTGCCGACCAGCACTTTGGGGTTCCACGCCGGGCTGGAAGCCAATGCCAGTATCTCGCCCGTCTTGGGCTCAATCGCTACGGCACTGCCTATCTTGCCGGCTAATAGTTCTTCGGCCAGCATCTGTAACTGGATATCCAGGGTCGTGTACAGGTCCGTTCCGGCTCGGGCAGTCACGTCCAGTTCGCCGTCCTGATAACTGCCTTGTATACGTCCGCGCACGTCGCGCATGAGCACGCACACACCTTTTTCGCCGCGTAGTTGCTGCTCGTAGGTGCGCTCCAGACCATCCCGCCCGGAGTAGTCACCGCGGGAATAATAGGGATCGCGGTCTATGTCGCTCTGGCTCACTTCGCCTACACTGCCTAACACATGTGCAGCGGCATTGTAGGTGTAGTCACGAAGCGTACGTTTCTGTATCTGCACGCCGGGGAAAAGAAAAATCGACTCCTGCAAGGTCGCAATGTCCTCTTTCTTGAGTTGACTCATGAACACCTGCGGGGTCCAACGGGAGTAGCCGCGGTTCTTCTTGCGGTCTTTGATCTCGTCCATGCGCTCATCGAATTCGGCTCGGCTGATCTGCAGACACCGGCAGAACGCCAGCGTGTCCCACTCCTGACCCATGTCACGCATGGTGAGGGTGATTTCGTATATCGGTTGATTGAAAACGAGCAACTCGCCGTTGCGGTCATAGATCAGACCGCGGGAAGGATAGATAGTCTGTTTGACCAGCGCGTTGTTATCTGCCTGATCTTTAGTCGATTGGTCAATGACCTGCAGGTAGAACAAGCGTATACTATACACCAGCACAATAGCAACAGCGATACCGCTGATGACAAATCGGCGTTTATAGTACGGGTCGTTAATCATCTGTATCTCAAGGTGTTATAGCCGATAATAACTACGAGTGTGATGGCGCTGCTGACCAGGGTCTCTATCAGAATGAATCCGATGTGGTGCCAACTCCATGCGCCTAAAGCGAACACTATCAGATGATGAACAGGCACCAGAATGACAGCATATTTGACGACGGCAGCCAAGCCGACCGTGTGCTGGTTGATCTGTTCGTTGAGACGCTCTTTGTCGTTGACAATCAGTCCTAACACATAGGGACGAAGGAACATGAGCATGATACACGCCGCCATGTGGATACCGATCGAGTTACAGAACACGTCCATGACCAGACCGACCACGGCACCGATGATCATATCGACGCTGTGGGGCAGCGTGATGGGCATCATCAGCAGACACATCACGTAGATGTAGGGATGGCACACGCCCATCAGCTGCAGCTGGTTGAACAGCAGCACCTGCAGCAGCATCACAATCACATAGCGTCCTATCTGTTTAGTCCAATCCATGCATCAGGTCCTCCAATTCATTTTGATCGGCGTTCTGTATCACCTCCACGTATTTCAAGCGTTTGAAGTTGGTGTACAGACGCACGCGTATGGTGTGGTACGAGTCACCCTCTTTGAGTATGCTGTTTTCCACGATTCCAACGGGAATTCCTTCGGGGAAAACAGGACTCAGACCGCTGGTGATGATGGTGTCGCCTTGGTTGACTACCATGTGTGCCGCTACGTCGGTGAGCATGGCGAACCGGCAGTCCTTGCCGTCCCACTGGAGCGTGCCGATATAGTCGTTCTTGGCAAAGCGGCAACTGAGGTTCGTCCGGGTGTTGATGATAGGCAGCACCACGCTGTAGTTACGTCCTACGGTGCGCACGATACCCACTACGCCGTCTCCGTTGCGCACACCCTGCCCGCGCCGGATGCCGTCCTTGCTGCCGCGGTTAATGGTGAGGTAGTTGTGCAGTTCATCGGTGGTCATCTGCACCACCTTGGCGGAGGTGTAGTGGAGCGCAGCGCCATGTTCGGTCGAGTCGATTGCACTCAACTCATTGCGCAGGGCAGCGTTCTCTTGTGCCAGCAGTTCGTTCTGGTGACGCAGACTGAAATAGCCGTTTATCTCGCTCACCGTCTCGTGCTGCCATGCTACGGCATCGTTGGCGGTGCTCAACAGACTGCTACGCGGGTAGGGGTTGTTGAACCCGATAAGCAAAAACGCAGCAACTTCCAGGACAATGAACACCAGGAAGTTGCTATAACGCAGCAGTATCTTGAGCAGGTTTTGCATACGCGGCTATGATGGATTAGCGCAGCAGGAAGCCGAAGTTATTCACGTTCTTCAGCGCCACGCCGGTACCGCGGGCAACCGAGTGCAGCGGGTCGTCTGCTACGTGGAACTGAATTGTGATCTTATCCGTCAGACGTCTTGCCAGACCGTGGAGCAAAGCACCACCACCGGTCAGGTAGATACCGCGTTTCACGATGTCGGAGTACAACTCAGGCGGCGTGGACTCGAGTGCCTGCAGGATAGCGCCCTCGATCTTCGAAACGCTCTTCTCCAGACAGTGCGAGATCTCCTGATAGCTGACAGGAACGGACATCGGCAGTGCGGTCACTTTGTTCGGACCTACGACAATGAAGTCTTCCGGTGCGTCCTCCAACTCCGGCAGTGCCGAGCCGACTTGGATCTTGATGCGCTCTGCGGTCGGTTCGTCGATACGCAGGTTGTGCATACGACCCATGTACTCAATGATATCCTGGTTGAAGTCATCACCGGCTATCTTGATGGACTTGTTGCTTACGATACCGCCCAGCGAGATAACGGCGATCTCCGTCGTACCACCACCGATATCAACGATCATACAGCCCTCCGGACTCTCTACGTCAATACCGATACCGATAGCAGCGGCCATCGGCTCGTAGATCATATAGATGTCACGACCGCCGGCATGCTCCGAACTGTCGCGCACGGCACGGATCTCCACCTCGGTCGAACCCGAAGGAATACATACCACCATACGAATGGACGGAGAGAAAAGACGTGCTTGCTTCGGAATCATCTTGATCATACCGCGAATCATCATCTCGCAAGCGTAGAAGTCTGCAATCACACCGTCGCGCAGCGGGCGTACGGTACGAATCATAGTGCCGCCTTTACCAATCATCTGTTGGGCTTTGCGGCCGACGGCAACCATCTTGTTGTCCGCCATTGAGATAGCCACTACCGACGGCTCGTCCACCACGATCTTATCATCGCACATGATGATGGTGTTGGCGGTTCCGAGGTCAATCGCAATCTCTTGAGTAAAAGAAAAAAGTCCCATATTTATGTTGTTTTTAGTGCCTACTTATGCAATTTAGCGTGCAAAGGTACTACTTTTTTTTGATATATGCAAGCGCGCGAGCCATTTTTTTATATAAAAAATCGCACTCTTCTTCGCAAAAAAATGTAAGTTCTTTCGGTTTCAACGGAAGTATTCACTGTCATACGCATCTCGTTCGCATCCTGAACGTCACAATAGGATGCTTCTTAAGTAGTTATCTTTGCCTACGAAAAACGAAGTGCGCTAAGACTAAGGTTGGCGCAATGAATTTAACCCATGATTGGATTGCAGCAGAATGAAGACCCAAGACCAAATCTCTACCGCAGAGTAACGAGATACAGGAGACAGCTTCTAATACCATTGGTAATGTAAGTAGCAGCATTGCCAAAATCAGTGTTATGCGATAAGAGCGCGGAGATTCTTCTTCTAACGGTTGTTGCCTGAGCCTAAAGAGCCAAATAATGCCGGATATGAGGAAGATTGTACGCCAATAGATTGGCGGAAACAGGTACCCTAAGCCTAGGCTACTATAGGTATAGAGCGGCGAGAACAATAATGTGCCGACCAAGGCGATGAAAAGGCAGATTGTAAATACGCGAAATGGTTTGGACGCAGTAATTGAGGGGCGATAGTTCAAGAGACCGATACCGGCGATGATGAGACTAACGGGCAGGATGTTGAGGATTATGCGTTCTATGATGTCGTTCCATAAATCGTAATGGTAAGGCATTGGAGAAAACTGATGGATGGCATAGCGCGTCACCACGTAAATCGTGTACGCAATCATGCCGATTGCCGCAATGAGGGTGGTTGTTTTGAAAGATGGTTTCATGGCTCTATTATTGTTTAGAAGTTAATTGAATACACTTAGAGCAATCGGCAAAGAAGTCGTGCTGCATGGCGATAGAGATTCGCACAAGTTGATCCGTTTGGAGAGATTGTGCACGTAAGACACGATAACAGTTGGTACGCTCAATACCCAGTTGTTCTGCTAACCAAGTGACAGACTGATGTTGTCGGGATAGTTCGGTTCGAATCAACGAACCTACATGGATCGGATAAGGACTCATAGTTCAAAAAAGTTTAGGTTTACAAATAGGTGCTTTTTCGGCGATTTCGAAAAAGTGGTGCAAAGGTAATACATTTTTTTCATATGTGCAAATAAGAGTGTCATTTTTACAAATTTTGATACGGTTAAATTATTACGTATATAAGTATATGCACAAAAAGAGCGAAAGGTAACCCTTCCGCTCTAAAAAAGTTTCAAAATTGTGAATTATTCTTTAATAATCCCTCTCCGTTTGAGTTCAAAGTAACATTCTTTTGTGGCGGTTATGTCGGCAAGGGCATCGTGGGCATCTTCAAAAGAGCGATTAAAGAGTTTGCGGTATAGCTCTTGTAAAGATGGCCATTTATAGCCGCCATAGTACGTGTTTGGATTTGGTATTGCACAGAAATCAGTTGAGGACTTCATTGTACAGAAACTGGATTTGTTCATAAGTTCTTTATAATCCATTTTTTCACGATATAGTTCGGCGCTGACAATGCGTTGGTCAAAATCAGTGTTATGGCAGACGATATAGGATGCCTGCTTTAGATCCTTTAGAAACTCTTGTAATACATCTTTTCTTGCTACTCCTTCCATCCAAGCTCTTAGCATTGTTATTCCATGTATTTTTTCTGCATCCACTATGATCGTATAATCATCAGGCCGAATAATAAAAGAACTACTTTTGATAATGTCTCCTTCTTTATTGGTTAAAATCCAAGCCAGTTGTATTAAACGCGGCCAATATTTTGAATTCTGAATAGCAGCATCCATATAACGAGGAAGACCATTTGTTTCTGTGTCGAAAAATAGATAGTATGGAGCCCTTTTCCTCTCTTCTGCTTGTTTTCGTAGTTCTTCTTCCTTTCGCTTCTTTTTTTCGCTCTCCTCTTGTTTTTGTTGAGCCTTTAATTTTGCACGTTCCTCCTCTGCAATGCGGTCTGCTTCAGCTTGTGCTTCTTGTTCTATCTGTTCTTCTATTTCTATTACTTTATCATATGCATCCATATACCAAGCTCTTGCTGCTTGTTGGAAATATTCATGAGCTTTATTGAGGTCACGAGGGATAACGCGCCCCTCTGAATACCATTCTGCTAACTTGTAAGCTGCCTTTACATTCCCTTTTTCAGCAATCTTTGCATAAAAAAGAGATGCTTGTAAGAAGTCTTGCTGAACACCGATTCCCCTCTCATAAGCCGAAGCAAGATTCGTAAGAATTGTCAGTTCTTCGTCATCACGCTCAATAATTTTATCAGACAGATAGTATAAATGTGTGTTTCGCAAAAAGCGATCCACCTGTCCTTTTGGAACATATATTTGGCGCAAATTATTGCAATATTCGAATGGTAAGCCCTTAACGCTTATAGCGCTATTTGAAATAATGATAGAGTTAAGATTTGTGCAACTAGAGAACGCCCTTTCTTCGATACTTGTAACGCTACTCGGAAGCATAATAGATTTGAGATTTGTACATCCAGAAAATGCTCTTTCTCCAATGTTTATAACGCTATTAGGAATACTAATTGACTTAAGGCTTGTACATCCATAGAACGCATACCATCCAATGCTCGTAACGCCATCCGGAATAGTTATAGAGGTAAGATTTATACAATTAGCGAACGCTTGCCAACCAATAATCGTGATATTATTCGAAATAATAATAGAGGAGAGCTTTGTACACCTATGGAATACCCCAGCTCCAATGCTTGTAACACTATTGGGAATAGTTATAGAGGTGAGACTCGTACAATCGGCGAATGCCTCATTTCCAATACTTTTAATACTGTCGGGAATAGTTATGGAGGTAAGATTTCTACAATGGGAGAATACCTG
>JAFPGA010000131.1 GCA_017423085.1 Paludibacteraceae bacterium
ATAGGAATCCTTGTTGAACTTACCACCGGCATGGAGGACGGTCATTACGACTTCCAGCGCAGACTTATGCTCCTTCGGGTGCATGTCCACCGGAATACCACGACCGTTATCCTGCACCGTGATCGAATTGTCCTCATTGATGTGTACGGCGATCTCGTCGCAGAAACCTGCGAGCGCCTCATCAATAGAGTTATCCACTACCTCATACACAAGATGATGCAGACCCTTGAGCGATATATCGCCGATATACATCGCAGGTCTCTTACGCACCGCCTCTAATCCCTCGAGCACTTGAATACTCGATCCATCATACTTTTCTTGTTGTTCTTCCATTTGTATTTTTATGTTATTATATTCCTAAATATAGTACCCGCATAGCGTGCTCAAGCGCACGCGCGCATAAAATCGGCTGCAAAGATACGAAAAAAAAATGACATACGCAAGAGTGAATGCCATTTTTTTCGCGTTTTTAGCAATTTTGACGCAATTTTGCCCCAATAAGGTATATTTTATGCACCGATAGCGATTGATTCAGGCTGGTGAAGCGGAGTGATGATTTTGGTCATTTCACGGCGTTTCTTGGGATGGACGGGGGAGAGGAATAATTGGTACACGCGATGACCTTTATAGAACATCCGATCGGGTTTCGTTTGCGGACGACAGATGATCCAGAATCCGCATTTTTCTGCCTCGGGCAGGGTGTTCAAATGACTTGTTATGACCAAGAAATCGTCGGTATAAAAGATGACTTCTATTGCCGTGCGCAAAGTGCGTTTGCGACGATGTACCATTTCGGCTCCAAGTACGTCTTTGAGGCGGAGGTAAAAATGATATAAAACCGGGTGTATTTTGCAGTTCATTTTACGTTGTTTGACGGGTAAAATTTCAAAATCACGGGATAATATATATAAATATATATTATAGGTGTGGGCGGGATACGATATTGGTCCGATGCGATTCCGATAAGCCCTCGACGGGCATAGTGTGCAAATAATTTGTTACGGGATAATCTGTTTAAATTCGTAGAAATGGTTGGTATTAGGGCATATAATACTATCATTGGAAGTTAAAAACAAGCACGCGTCATTTTCCACACAATAACAAAGTCTATTCGTCACATATATAGTGTCGCTTCTTGTATCTGTTGTTTTGGTAAATAGCCTATCTATAGTTAAACCGTTATTACTAATGTAACAAAACTCATCTCCAATCATACAACACCCAGAAACTTTTGGCACAATCGAGTCATAAGTTCCGAAACGAAATTCGTCATGGATGGTCTGGATGAACAGATTGTATCCAAAGGGAATAGAATCCGGATAGGTATGAATTGTATCTATCCTGTCATAATACTCAATGAACAAAGCTTCATCAAATCCTTCATAATGATAAAAATCACTAACTATACATAATAGTTCATCGTGGACTACATTGTCCTTGAATTCATACAAAGGCAATGTAATTATTTTTTCTTCATAAATGATTCGTTTATTTGTCCGGCAAGCCGTCAGGAAGAGACAGGCGAGGAAGATAGGAAAGTGGCGTTTCATAGGATTCTTATTTACAATTAAAATCGACTTCAATATATGTTTCTACGCGGACTTTTGTATTACCTATTTTTCCCGGAATCCATTGAGGCATTGAGCGTACGATTTCAATCGCTTGTTTTTCATGTTGACTATCTAGATTTCGACTTTTATTTATTTTAATGTTAGATAAACTTCCGTCGCGTTCAACGACTGCTGATACAATCGCATAACATAATTCGTTATTATGTTCACATTGGATATGATCTGCAATATATTTTTCTTCTGCTTTTTTTCTGCCTGGAAAACTTGGATATTTATCTGCTTCGAGATACACAATGGTCGTATCAATCGGATTAGGTTGGCGAACAACAAGCACTGTATCCCTATCCGGGCCAAAGGAGAGTTGTGTGGACAATTTCGATACATGCTGCTTATAAGTTTTGTCTCCGATAATAAGCGTATAGTCGCCATGAGGAAGATGCTTAATGGTATAATTAACTTTGAAGAAACACATGCAGAGACAATAGGACTTTGATATATTTGTGCTATATACGAATATTGTATCGCCGGATATGATCATTTCCGGTTCAAGTTCACAACAACAATTTTCATATACATTCCAATGGAAGATATTGAGTTCATCGTTTTTAGCCGTAACTAATACTGAGTCTTGTCTATCTTCATAATTATTCTCTCCACAATCCATTTTTAATCGAATAGTAGGTTCTTTAGAATGGATGGTGGATATCGACAAAAAGGCGAACAGGATAAATAAAAGTCGTTTCATAGGGATAGCATTTATTTTGCTGCAAAGGTACGAAAAATATTTGACATGTGCAAATATTGGTGGGATTTTTTGCAAAAATCATCGGATAACATCCGACACAATGAACGACGAAGAAAGCCCGATTCAATCGGGCACAAAAGAAGAAAGACATTATTGCCGAAATCACCTGTGATCCGGCGGGTCTATTTCTTCAATAGTCCATCTTTCTGTAACACGAATTTTATCAGCAGGGATATCGTCCTCGTTTCGAAAATGAGTGAGAAGATAATATTGCCATCCCCCTTTATCATTGAACGCTATTCCAAAATCATGCTTTGATAATTTGTCTTCACTCCCAAATGCCCCATAGAAATAGTATATATGGCTACTTCCAATTGTTTCTCGAAATCGGATTATTGGCTTTAACAATTGTTCTATGTTGTCTGCATCATTTATCGCAGCACAGTACATTGCTATTTCTTCTGGCTTAGGAATATACACACCTTGTATAGGAACATTCGCACTTGGTTTATGCACTTCTTCCACTCGTCCTGTAGTTGCATTACATATAACAGGATAGTTATAATAAAGCGAAGAGTCTCGAGAAAAATGATAAATATAAAACACAATATTTTCTCTTGTATAATTTTGAAAACGATAGTTTACATATTGCGCATAATCCAATGAAATAGTATCCAGTATTGGTGCAATACGCGCTGACACTTCCTGTATGTGGTCTTTTTTGTTGTCCTGCATGCCGCAAGAACCACACAAAAACACAATGGAAAACAATATATATATTTTTATAAATCTGGCCATAACAGTTAATGAAATAGATTGTAAATATAGGTGCTATCTATGTGGTAAGACTGAAGGAATTGAGCTTTCGGGAACGGGGTATCATGACTGGTAGCACCGCCGGCAAACTGGAAGCTTACTTCAGGCAGATAAGGGCAAGCATACTTATTATTCAATTGAATATACATTTCCTGTTCCGAATAAGGATGGTGAGGTATTTCGTACCAATATGTTCCAAAACCCCGATGTGTGAAATGGATATTAACCAAACTATCCGGCATATAAACAGCAAACTCAGCTATGTTGGCAGCCTTGTGCAGTTGTATAATGCGTTGAGCTTGCGACGCATCTATATCAAAAACGGTGTCCTCGGTAGAAATCCATATCGGGTATGTAATAATCCGGTTTCTTCCTGTTACCTTGCGCGTTTGCAAATGGTTGTTTTGGGTAATGACCAGTGCTGTACTGTCCGGCAACGAAAGTGAATCCGTTGCATAACGACATAAGTGCATAATGGCATCGCGGTTGGCGGTATATTGTTTCTCCATGCCGCTCGGGATGCGATTAGTGCCGGAAGGCAGGACATAGAACGTAAGAACAAGTAAAATAATGAGGGTACCATTCCAGATGAGTGTTACTTTGCGGAGAATCGGGTTGCCTTTTTGAAACAGCGCATAAATAGAGAGTCCGAGACCGACAGGTATAGTATACATTACGATCAAAGAACTGATCCAAATAAGCAAAAACAAATCCACCTCATAGAAACAGAAGAAGAGACAAAAGAGGAATATGTATAAAGTATTGATAGTTAAAATGACATATGTAATAATAGGAAAGAGACGTTTCATAGGGATAGCATTTATTTTGCTGCAAAGGTACAAAAAATATTCGCTTTAAACAAGATTTATTACAAAAAAATGCAAAAAAATGCAAAAATATTTGCGTAATTCAAAAAAAATCAGTACTTTTGCACGCTTTTTCGCCAATAGCGCATAGCGCGGTGCCATCGTATAACGGTTAGTACTCAAGATTTTCATTCTTGCAATAGGGGTTCGATTCCCCTTGGCACTACTTCGCGGGGCCATGCCCCCAGAAAAAAAGACCTTCCCTAAAGTCAAGTCCCGAGGCCAATCCTCTCAAAGCCGACGGATATTACTAAACAACGGTTCGCGAGTCGGACCACAAAACAAACAACAAAGATGGCAAATCACAAAAGCTCTTTGAAGCGTATTCGCCAAACGGCAGCGCGCAAAGCACACAATCATTATTATGCAAAAACCGCACGTAATGCAGTGCGTGACTTGCGCAAGACTACTGACAAAGCAGCAGCTGCTGCAGCTCTGCCGAAAGTAAGTTCTATGCTCGACAAACTGGCTAAGCGTAACATTATTCACAACAACAAGGCAGCAAACCTCAAATCGAAGCTGGCTCGTTTTGTAAACAAACTCGCTTAATCGGAATACGCATTAGGTCAACGGAAGAATCGCAACAGCGGTTCTTCTTTTTTTATGTTTTTATTATATTTGTAGTACCTTCGGCACGCCCCTTCCCCTTCGGGGTGGGTTCTCCGCCGCTTCGCTCTGTCGATTAGTGCTAAAGCAATTCTCCCTCCGAATTTAGTTCTTAGCCACAAGGGCACGATTGCTCCGCACCATGCGCGAACTACAAGCCTTTTCTACTAAAAATTCAAATAAATTTGATTTTAAGTATAAAATTCTTGTATATTCCAAATATTTGTAGTAATTTTGCAGCGGATTTTGATACAATTATTAAGATGAACGAAAATAATATCCCTATTGTTGACTGTCCGTACGGCGATTATATGATCGGTGATGCGAGCGGTAAACTGATGAACGAGTACGGTCGCTATCCGTGTAAGATCAAGTGCGGTGTATATGCTTTGTTAGTGCGCGGAACTGCGCATGCGACGATTAATGTGACCGAATATGACTTCCAGGCAAACGATGTGCTGTTGCTCGAGCCGGGCAGTTTTCTGCTGATCCGCGAGTTCTCCGAGGACGCGCTGGTGTACTGGATCGTGTTCGGCAGTAAGTTCCTGGAGAAATACACGGTGAATAACAAGATGTCCCTGTCAGCACTGCAGTTACATTCGCCCAAACTATCGACGACGGATAACCATGCGCAAGTGTTATGCAAGATGTACGACACCATCGCTTCGGCGCTTAATGCCGAACCGACGATGTTGGATACAGAGAAGATGGTGCACATCTTCAACCTGCTGCAGACCAGTTACGCCAAGTACGCGCACGAGCAGGATGAGTACCTCATCAAGCCGCAGGACCGCAAGACGGAGATTTATCAGGACTATTGCCAACTGGTGCTCAAGCATTACCACGAGTGGCACCACGTGAGCCAATACGCGGATGCGATGCGTCTGACGCTGCCGCACCTGTGCTCGACCATCAAAGCCGTAGGCGACCGCACGGCCGGTGACATCATCATCGAAGCCATCATTACCGACGCCAAGAGTCAACTCAAGATCACCAACCTGCAGATCAAAGAGATCGCCATCAGCCTTGGCTTCGACAACGTGGCCTTCTTCAACCGCTTCTTCAAATCGCATGTCGGCGTCACGCCGAAAGCGTATCGGAACGCTTAACAAAAAAAAAGCAGCACTCGCTGCTTTTTTTGTTATCTACCTTTATACATTTCTTCGTAGTACTTCTCGTAGTCTCCGGACGTGATGTTGTCCAGCCACTCCTGGTTATCAAGGTACCACTGAACGGTTTTCTCGATACCTTCTTCGAACTGCAGGGACGGCTCCCAACCGAGTTCGCGTTGCAGTTTGGTGGAGTCGATGGCGTAACGCATGTCGTGTCCGGCACGGTCGGTAACGTAGGTGATCAGGTCGAGGTCTGCCCCTTCGGGACGACCCAACAGACGATCCACGGTCGCGATGATGGTCTTGATGATATCGATGTTCTTCCACTCGTTGAATCCGCCGATGTTATAGGTCTCGGCGATCGTGCCTTTGTGGAAAATGAGATCAATCGCACGGGCATGATCCACTACATACAACCAGTCGCGCACGTTCTCGCCTTTACCATAGACAGGCAGCGGTTTGCGGTGGCGGATGTTATTAATAAACAAGGGGATCAGTTTCTCTGGGAACTGGTACGGACCGTAGTTGTTCGAGCAGTTGGTAACGATGGTCGGCATGCCGTAGGTGTCATGGAACGCGCGCACGAAATGGTCAGACGATGCCTTCGATGCCGAGTACGGCGAATGCGGGTTGTACTTGGTGGTCTCGTAGAAGAAATCTTCGCCGTAAGCGAGGTGATGCTCGCCCGACGATGCCTTGGTCGTGAACGGCGGTTCGATACCTTCGGGATGAGTCAACTGCAGCGCACCGTACACCTCATCGGTCGAGATATGATAGAAGCGTTTGCCCTCGTATTTCTCCGGCAGACTCTCCCAGTACAGTTTGGCTGCTTGCAGCATCGACAGCGTACCCATCACGTTGGTGCGGGCGAAGGTGAACGGATCCTTGATGGAACGGTCCACGTGGCTCTCGGCAGCCAAGTGAATGACGCCCGTCACGTGCTCTTCCTGCATGAGCGCGAAGATGGTGTCAAAATCGCAGATGTCTGCCCGCACGAAGCGATAATTGGGTTTGTCCTCAATGTCCTTGAGGTTCGCCAAGTTACCCGCGTAGGTCAGTTTGTCCACATTGATGATGCGGTAGTCGGGGTACTTGTTTACGAACAAACGTACCACATGACTTCCAATAAATCCGGCACCGCCGGTGATGATGATACTATTCATTATAATTAAAAATTAAAAATTACAAATTAAAAATTATAGTATATACCTCACTTGTTTGAAGTGATATTTTCGTTGGTTTCCTTGTTTATCCCGTAGCACGATCTCGCCGGTCGGTAGCACATCTTCGATGCGTGCTTCGAAGCGCCCGTTTGGGTCCTCAAATGACCAAAAGCCAGCTCGGCGATAAAGGTGCGTTTTGTAGTAGGACCACACATCCTGTTCGGGTTCGCTGAGCACATGATCCACTTGTTCGAGCAGTTGGTTCATCAGTTGTTCGACATCGTATTCACGCCCTCTGATCTGCTTCAGCGACACCGGATTCGGCGCGTCCGAGACGAACTGCATCTGATTGACATTCAACCCGACACCGGCTATCGAGTATTTTATCTCGCTGCCTATGATGGCATTCTCCACTAATATCCCTGCCGCCTTGTTGTCACCAAAGTAGATGTCGTTGGGCCATTTGATGGTAAAGTCGTCTCCTATCACCCGCAGCAGCGCCACACCTACCGCGATATTGAGGAAGTACAGGTTCTTGTCGGGCGGTAAGAGAATGGAGCACAGCAGGTTCTTGCCTTCTTCACTCTCCCACCCGTTTCCGGTCTGCCCGCGCCCTGCGGTTTGGTATCCGGCACGAAGGAAGCGTTCGCTTTCCGGCCACTCACCTTTCGCCAGCAGCTCCTTGAGGAGCGTGTTCGTACTATTGGTGCGCGTTATATACATCCAACAGGTATTGTTGTATGACCGTCTGTATGTTACGTGCCTTGCCGGGTGCGGAGTTGATGAGGATAGCGAACACCCATCGGTCTCCGTTGGGCATGTCGATGTATCCGGCAAAATTCTTCGTGCCGGCTATCGTACCGCTCTTGGCATGGATTCGCCCTTCCAGTTCGGTCTTGGCGCAGAGCGATTTGAGTGTTCCTGTCTGTCCGCTCACGGGCAGCGTAGCCAGCCACGCATCGGCGTTCTTGCTGCGTGACATGATCATGAGCAGTTGTACGAACGCTTTGGCGCTGACGGCATCTTGGGGTGCGAGACCGCAACCGTCTTTGATGATGGCGTTCTGTACCGACACGCCGCGACGACGCCAGTAGTCCCGCAGCAGGTCTTGGCTGTTATGGATCGAGCCGGGCAACGAGTACCGCGTACCCAAGTAACGGAAGATCGCCTCCGCGTAGAGGTTGTTACTGTGTATATTGGTCTCTTTGAGCAGTTCCGAAAGGGGTTCCGAATAATGGGTATAGATCACTTGTCGGGGCGGTGTGAGCGGGTTGTAATCCGCTTCGTAGGTAGCGTCACGATACACTTTGATTCCCGCTTCGCGCAGACGGCTGGTGAAATGGCGCGCCAGCAGCAGCCCCGGGTTCGGCAGATCGCCTTTGACCCCGAACGTACCCAGATTAGACGGCACGGCACCGGTCAGATAACGCTCGCGACTGTACGGCAGCCCGCTCACGAACGCACCGTCATGCGTGATGTTACCGCAGCGCACATGGTTGATGAATACCACGTCTTCCACTTGGGGTTCGGTCTTCAGCACCGTTGCCAGGCTGCCGGGTTCACCGCTCTTGAGGGTGATGTTCATCGTGTTGCCGTAGTAATTGAGTGCAAAAACACCGGGGGCGTAGTAGTTACCCGCATCTTCGCAAAGCCAACTCGGGTTCTGCGCATCGCCATCCAGCATCGTCATGTCTGCCACCACTGCACCGTCAATGCGTTTGATGCCGGCATCGCGGACCGCTTTCACCCATCGGTTGAGGAACGCCGTGTTTCCTTTCCAACCCAGCGACGGGTCGCAGTTACCACGGATATACAGATCGCCGTGCAACACCCCGTTCTCAATCTCGCCCGAGTACTCAATCACCGTCGGGAAACGGAAGTTCGGTCCTAAAATCTCCAGTGCGGCACCGGTCGTCAGCAGTTTCTGCACGCTGGCAGGTGGCACCACATGATCCGGGCGGTAACTGTCAATCACCTCGCCCGTGGTCATGTTCTGCACCAGCACAGACATGTTCGCCTGTCCTGTGATCGGATGGCTCGTCAGAAAACTGACATTCAATAATATCGCTAAAAGAATCTTCATCTTTTCAGGTACTCATGCATCGCCGCTGCTGCTTTGCGACCGTCACTCATGGCGAGGATGACCGTTGCACCGCCGCGCACGATGTCGCCACCGGCAAAGATGGTCGGGATAGCGGATTGCATGCCGTCGTTGACCACAATCGTACCCTTGCGGCTGATCTCCAGTCCTTCGACGGACGACGGGATGAGCGGGTTCGGGCTTACGCCGACTGCCACAATGACGAGATCGACCGGAATGGTCACGGTCTTGCCTTCTACGGGCACCGGACTGCGACGACCGGACTCATCGGGTTCGCCGAGCTCCATGACTTGCAGCACCGCTTCACACACACGTCCGTTCTCGTCGGCGTGGTACTCGATGGGGTTATGCAGCGTCATGAACTCGATACCTTCTTGCTTGGCATGATGCACCTCTTCGATACGTGCCGGCATCTCGTCTTCCGAACGGCGGTAGATGATCATCGCGTGCTCGGCACCGAGACGTCTGGCGGTACGCACGGCATCCATGGCTGTGTTACCGCCACCGATGACGGCTACGTTCTTGCCGTACAGGATAGGCGTGTCGGTGTTCGGGTTGGATGCGTCCATCAGGTTGACGCGGGTCAGGTACTCATTGCACGACAGCACGCCGTTCAGGTTCTCGCCCGGGATATTCATGAAGCGCGGCAGACCGGCTCCCGAACCGACGAAAATGCCCTTGAAACCCTGCTCTTCCAACTCTTTGACTGAGATCGTCTTACCGATGATCGTGTCGGTGTGGAACTGTACGCCGAGGGCACGCAGACCGTCTATCTCGATATCCACAATGCGGTTCGGCAGACGGAACTCCGGAATACCGTACTTGAGCACACCGCCTATCTCATGCAGCGCTTCGAACACATGCACCTCGTAGCCGTACTTAGCGGCATCTCCGGCGAAGGTCAAGCCCGCAGGACCGGAGCCCACCACCGCAATCTTCTTCGCGCCCTCTTTTGCCTTTGTACATTGTACATTGTGACTTTGTCCATTACTGTAATCAGCGCAGAAGCGCTCGAGGTAACCGATGGCGACGGCGGGGTGCTTCATCTTCAGATGGATACACTGGCTCTCGCACTGTTTCTCTTGCGGGCAGACACGTCCGCAGACAGCGGGCAGGGACGAAGACTCTTTGATGACCGCAGCGGCACCGAGCACATCGCCCGTCTCCAGTTTCTTAATGAAACCCGGGATGTTGATATTGACCGGACAGCCCTGTACGCAGGTCGGGTTCTTACAGTTCAGACACCGGTGCGCTTCGTTGACGGCTTGCTCAAAGGTGAGCCCTTGGTTCACCTCTTCGTGCAGACTCTTCACGCGCACTTCGGGACGCAGTTCCGGCATCTTCACGCGCTCAATCGCCACACGGTCCTTCGCCGTGCCCTCAAAGGGAGCAACCGAAGGAAGACCGGCTTCGCCTGTAAGACCGCTGTCGCTGCAGGACCGCTCCGCTGTAAGACCGGCTTCGCCTGTAAGATTTTTATGTCCATTGTCCTTATATTTCTCCAGCGCTTCCGCTTCTTCGGCGCGATAAGATTTCATGCGGCTCAGCATCTCGTCCCAATCGACGCTGTGGGCATCGAACTCAGGACCATCGACGCAGACGAACTTGGTCTTGCCGTCCACGGTCACACGGCACGCGCCGCACATACCCGTACCATCGACCATGATGGTGTTGAGGCTCGCTTCGGTGGGGATGTTATACTTGGCGGTAGTCAGTGCCACGAACTTCATCATGATCGCCGGACCGATGGTGATACACTTATCGACCTGCTCGCGGTTGATGACCTGCTCCACGCCGACCGTGACGACTCCTTTCTGTCCGACCGAACCGTCGTCGGTCATGAGGATGATCTCATCGGACCACTGTGCCAGTTCGTCTTGTAGGATGATGAGGTCTTTGTTCCGTGCGGCGAGCACGGTGATGACGCGGTTACCGGCTTTCTTGAGCGCTTCGGCGATTGGCAGCATCGGGGCAGCGCCTACGCCACCGCAGGCACACACGACCGTACCGTATTTCTCGATACGCGTAGCGCGTCCCAACGGACCGACGATATCGTGCAGACGCTCGCCCGGCTCCATGTCCAGCAGCTTATGCGTGGACGCACCGATACGCTGCACAACCAAAGTGATTGTTCCTTTCTCTATATCCGCTCCGGCGATGGTCAAGGGCACACGCTCCGACTGCGCATCGACACGGATGATGACGAAATGTCCGGCACGGCGACTGCGCGCAATAAGCGGTGCTTCCACCACGATCTCCGCCACATTCTCAGAGAAAAAACGCTTACTGATAATTGTATTCATATATTCGTTGATTTTATTCCAAACCTTTGCGGCTGCAAAGGTAGTGAAAATTTTTGACATGTGCAAGAAAAAAGAAAAAAATGCCCCAAAATTTGCATATATTCAAAATTTGTAGTAATTTTGTACCCAAATTGAAAAACTATTCACTTATGAAAACACGCTTTTTCGTTATTTTGGCAGCGGTTCTGCTGTTTGTTGGTTGCAAAGAGACTAACACCGACTATGTGCCCATTGAGGCGTTCGAACCTTCGTACAAAGCGCTGCAGGGCGCACACGGGGATGACTACGACATTGAGGAGACCGTTCGTATATTGAACGGTATCGAGTTGGCGCAGTCGCAGTCGGAGGATTTTCAGACGTTCTTGGAGTACATGGCGCGACAGGACTACAGCAAGGTGCCGCAAGAGGTAGTCGATATGCGGGTGAAACTGCTGCCGGTGCTGCAGGAGATGTACCTGCTGGATCAGGAGAACGAGAACCTCAATCTGTGGTCCACGCTGGGTCGTGACCTCAGTTCGGACTTCAGCCAGATGGCGACGCAGGAGTTCGAACAGGCGCGGGAACAAGGTCTTTTACGCGGTTTGGCGTACCGTGCCCTCTCCCCGGAAGCGTTCATGCCCGGCATGATGGGTTTCACCGCCGTTGCCAAGGCGGGCGAACGGGTGTTCGATGCATACGAGAAAGAGCAGAAACTGAAAGGTGACCTGCAGAAACGGGTACACAAAGTACGCACGCAGTATATTGAGTATCTGGAAGATTACATGCCGATCTACGACAAATACATGCAGGAGTGGAACCAGCTGTGTCTGGTCAAAGACCGTGCGTACCTGAACCTGTACAGCGGAGAGTACGAAGCGACGCTCAAGTCGTGTCAGGAAGCGCTGCAGCGCGACCCGAACAACCGCGAGATGCAGTTGATACAGTGCATGGCGATCATCCAGTCCGTACAGTCTGCCGCTACGCCTACGGACGTAGCTATCCTGCCGGCTAACAGCGAACTGACCACCACGACAGACAACATAACGGATGCCCGTCTCGCGCAAGCGGACAAGCTGTTGGACGAGTACATTGAGCGCTGGCCCGACCAGTCGGCACCGGCACTGCTGATGAAAGGACTGATTCAAGCCAAGCAGGGCAACAAGGCACAGGCGTTCGTCTATTGCGACCAGGCAGCGATGGAGTACCCGCGTCAGGCAGAGCGTCTGACCGACATGCTCTCGTCCTATCGCGCACGTACCTATCTTAATAATACAGCCGAAGGCGGATACCTGCTCAGTCTGTACCAATCGACGATGGAGGGATTCGGTATGTTCTCGCCCAACTTCACCAAGGCGCTGCTCTACGAGCAGTCGGGCGATGTGCTGTCCGCACGCGAGGAGATTTACAACCATTTCTTCCGCCGCTCCAACCAAGCCGCGTACGACTGTCTGCTGTCCGACATGGAGTACTGCGAGGAGCATCTGTCCTGCAGTTTCAAGCAGCTGCTGCCGGAGAACTCATATCTCGATGTGTCGTTCAAGCGCTCGTCGAAGATTATGGGTATGGGTAACGACGACTACAAACTCAAAGTGTCGCTCATCAACCGCAGCGACAAGACGCTGGAGAACGTACGTGTGTTCCTGTGCTTCCACTTCACGGACATGTACAAGACTGAGTACCACGTGGTGCGCGTGCCGACCCTCAACCGCATCGGCGGTAACGAGCGTGCCGAGATGGGCGAAATCGAACTCAACTACCGCGACAAGTCGTTCAACGACATTACCCGCGTACGCGCTATCGCGCTGACTGACAACACGATATGCTGGATTGACAATGTGTATAACGCCGATACGCGCACGAACTACAACCCCACCTATTCGGCATCGGTAGCCGAGTTGGCGGGCAGCACATCCATGAAGCAGCGGCAGCATTATTTCGAGTCGATGAACGAGACCGCTTCGTCCATCAAAGAGTCGATGCTGCGCAACACGAACATCAGTACAGAGGATAACAGCAACCTGTTCAAGAAGCACTCGCGGCTTCATATCCGTCTGCCGCGCATCGTGATGATGTTAGACCCGGTCTATGTACTCAACGAGAACACCGCGCCCAATGAGGACTTCCTACAAGGAACAGTGGCACACCTCGTGTTCGAAGATGCACCACTGCAAGCGGAAAACCAATTGACTATCAAGTCGGTTTATACCAGTTATATCATCCACTTCGAGCAAGCAAACGACTCTACGTTCCGCGTCACCAAAGTGGAATCGATCAATTAGAAGTATTTCGTCTCCTTGCCGACGATCGAACTGAGTAGATTGTTGGCAAGGCGCGAAGCACCGAAACGGAAGGACTCATTGTTGAGCCACTCTTCACCCAGCACCTCTTTGACGAGTGTAAAATGCTGTACAGCCTCAGCGGTTGTGCTCACACCTCCTGCAGGTTTGTAACCCATCTTAACACCTGTCTTCTCGCGCCAAACCTTGATCGCGTTACACATGATGAAGGTAGCTTCCGG
>JAFPGA010000014.1 GCA_017423085.1 Paludibacteraceae bacterium
CGGTGTACGCCTGACGACCGGTATCAACTGGAACCATATCACCAACACTGCCAATATCACCGGTACCCACCATACGGACAACCTCGCAGCCTACCTGCAGTACGATCACCGTATCGTCAACCGATTGTCACTGAGTGCCGGTGTGCGATTCGAGTACTATCGCATGGACAACCACTTTAAAGAGGCGAACATCCAGATAGGTAACTGGCTGTGCCCCGTGCGCCCTGTCTTACGCGCCGGACTCAACTGGGAGATATACAAAGCCGGATTCCTTCGTGCCAGTTTTGGCCAAGGTTACCGCAACCCGTCCATCACCGAGAAGTTCGCACGCAAGGATATCGGCGGCGTAGGTGTCTATCCCAATCCTGACATCCGTCCCGAGAGAGGCTTCAACGCGGAATTAGGTTACAAACAGTTGTATAAGTTCGGTCCCATTACCGGTACACTCGATGTTGCCGGCTTCTATACGGAGTACCACGATTTGATCGAGTACCAGTTCGGTCTGTTCCGCAACTCCGACTTCTCGATGATCAACTCTATGCAGGACCTGCTCGACGAAGGCCAGGCGATGATAGACAATATCATCCAGACCAAATCGCTGAGCGGAGCCGGAATCGGTATCGGTGCGCGGTTCGTGAACGTAGGGCACGCACGTATCTACGGAGCAGAAGTCAGCACGTCCGGAAAAGTGGACATCCGCAAGGATATGAACCTGCTCTACTCCATCGGCTACACCTTCACGGAGCCGGAAGACCTCGACAACCAAAGCCGTATCGAGCAGGAGAAGACCTATACCGACCCGTTGCAGATGAAGAACAAATCCAACGACTCCAAATACCTCAAATACCGCAACAAGCACTCGTTCAAAGCGACCCTGGACTATAGTTACAAATGGTTCTCCGTAGGTACGAACCTGTCTTACCGCAGTAAGATTCTTGCGGTGGACTATCTGATGGTGGACGAGCGCGCCAAGGATGAGCCTGATCTGATGGACTATGCGCGTATGTTTATTTTCGGATACGAAGACGGCGTCTCGCTGCATGACTACTGGATGAGCCATAACAACGGAGTGTTCACAATGGACCTGCGCTTCGCTTTCCGCTTCAAAGAGCACGCAGAGGTTCAGTTCATGGTGAACAACCTGCTTAATACCGAATATTGCTTCCGGCCGATGGCACTCGCGCCGCCGCGTACCTTCGTCTGCCGATTGAATCTCAAATTCTAATAAACAATAATAATCAAAACAATTCACATTATGAAAAAAATCATTACAACCGTATTGTTAATCTGTGTATCAGTTGTCTCCGCTTTAGCGGTGACAGTGAATGAAGCCGTCGGTGTCTTCAAGGGAGACTTGAATATCGGCGGAGATCCGTATCCGAATAAAGAGGTGTATATCCTTCCGGGCATAGAGGAGAACACCATTACTTTCGTGTTGCCGGATTTTAAGTTCGGTGCCGTTTCGTTAGGAGATATCGTTCTCATGAATATCCCTATCGACGCCAACGGTCAGTTAAGTCTGAACGACGCTACTTTGTATATCAAAGCCATCTCCGAGCGTGCGGAGATAGATGTAATCAATGGTCTGGAGGATGGAGGAGACATCTATAACTCCGTGATTACCGAATCTGATGCAATGGTACTGCTTTCAATCGCCGCTCCGTCCCTCCCGGAACCGATATTCGTTCTTTTCGCCGGTTCGAAAGAGACGGGTAAAAACTACGAGATTACCAATGGTGGCTTTGAAGGCAGCTGGTCTGGCGGCGAGCCGACCAAATGGCATTCCTTCCCTTCCGCCACCGGTATTTTTGCTTCGATGGCCGGTGGAGAAGATCAGTTCAAGCAGTCCAATGAGACACGCCCGGGATCCACAGGATCGCACAGTGCCTTGATAGCCTCTAATCTCATCGCAGGTGTCAAAGCCAACGGTAACTGCACGAACGGACAGATCAACGCCGGATCAACGACAGCAGATTCGCCAGCCAATAACTATAACTTCTCCGACCCGACCAATAACGGCTATAACACCGCCTTTGTAGGTCAGCCGGACTCGCTGGTGTTCTGGGCAAAATATATCCCTGCAGACAAAAATCCATCGAATTCGGTCAACAAAGCGCGCGCGCACGCGGTCATTACTACTAACGCGCGCTACCAGGATCCCGAGGCAAAGGATTATTCCTCTGTGAAGATCGCTGAGGCCACTATCAATTATTCCGCTACACAAGACATGGGATGGCAACGCTTTGCTATTCCGTTCGAATATACGGCTGTAGATCCCTCACAAGCAGCTTACATGCTAATCACCTTCACCACCAACATGACGCCCGGAGGAGGTTCAACCTCTTCCACCGGAGGCTTTTTCAACAAGAAATATTACTACGATAACATCTATCTGGACGATGCCGAGATGATATATAACCACTCGCTGGCTTCTCTCACCAAAGATGGTACACCTGTTACGTTCACGAACAATCAGGCTACCTCTTCCGATACGTACAGTGACAGCGACTATGATTTCGTAGCTACCACAGACGGAAAGGCTGCCAAGTCGTTCATCGGTTATGATCCGGAGAAAAGCCAAGTACATGTGTATGTGGTAGCAGACAACTACTCGCAAGCCGGTACGTATTCGTTATACACCCTGCAAATGGTCAAACCGGTTTACAATACCGAGTATGCCTATTCGGCTACAACGTGCGATAACGAGCCCTACTCGGATGAGTTGTTCTCCGGTCTCACGGAGAATGGCGTGTACAACACTACCATCCCTAACAAGCAAGGCGGGGACTCGCTGATTACGCTTACCCTGACCGTCTATCCTACGTATTCCAATTCCGAACAGGCAACGATTGCTATGGACCAGACATATTCCTGGCAGGGAACAGAGTACAAAGATCTTGTACCTGGAACCTACAAAGATACCGTAGCACTTAAAACCATCCACGGATGTGACTCCATCTATACGCTTGAACTGACCGTCGAACCGATTGATTATTCCTTCTCCGAAGAATTGACCGTTTGCCAAAACGAGGAGATCACTTGGAGGGAGAAGACACTTCCTACCAATGAAGCGGGTGTAACGGTATTCAATGACTCTCTCTTGTCCATCTACAACACCGACTCGGTCTTCACGCTTACCCTGACCGTTCTACCGACCTATAGACAGGAAGACTCAAAAACGATAACAGAAGGCGATTCGGAGATATGGGAAGGGATAGACCTCAGTGTCATCCCTGCCGGTGACAGCACCCTCTTGGCTGAATACAAAGCGGTGAACGGTTGTGACTCTGTCATGGTACTTCACCTCACCGTCGAAACTAAAATAGGAACAGGACTGTTCGACAGCAACGACGAGAAAAGCGTAGCGAAAAAAGTGCTGCATAACGGACGTATTTACATCATCCGCAAAGACGAGAGTATCTATGACCTGTTAGGTAACAAAATACAATAATCCATCATAAAAAAAATACAACAATGAAAAAGATTTTAACTGTTATAGCTGCCGGCTTAATGATAACGGCACAAGTCCTCGCTGTCACCACCAAAGAGGTATGCGGTCAGTTTCACGGATTGCTGAATATCGGTGGTCAGGAATATCCAGACAAAGAGGTGTACCTTCTTCCCGGTACAGTGGAGAACACCCTCACCTTTGTTCTGCCGGATTTCACCTTCGGCGCAAAAGGCAAATTAGGTAACATCGTTCTGCCGAATATCCCGATGAGCGCAGAAGGCCAACTCACTCTGGAGAACGCCACTCTCTATCTCGACTCTATCAGCGAACGCGCCACTATCACCATCCTCAACGGCTTAGAGGATGAGGGGATCGTTTACAACTCCATCGTCTCGAATAACGATGCACAGGTATTACTGTCCATCGCAGCTCCGTCGTTACCCGAACCGATACTCGTGCTCTTTGCCGGCAACGCCGTTCGCAGCAACAACTATGCCCTGCCCAACGGTGGTTTGGAGGGTGCATGGACAAGCAACGAGCCGCAAGGATGGCACTCCTTCGGCACGGCTACCGGACTCATGGCGGACTTTGTGACCAGCAACACCTACCAGTTCATCCCGTCCACAGAGGTGCGGCCCGGCTCCGAAGGCACTCAGAGCGCTATGCTCTCTTCAGACATGCTGTTCGGAGTCAAAGCCAACGGTAACTGCACGAACGGACAGATCAACGCCGGGTCGATGACCGCTGACTCGCCTGCGGACAACTATAACTTCTCCGACCCTGCCAACAACGGTTTCAACACCGCCTTCCAGGGACGTCCGGACTCCATCGTCTTCTGGGCAAAATACCAGCCTGCCGACCTCGACCCTACAAACGAGGTCAACAAAGCGCGCATGAGCACGATTATCACCACCAACGCGCGCTATCAGGACCCCGAGGCGGATGACTACTCTGCCGTCAAGATCGGAGA
>JAFPGA010000132.1 GCA_017423085.1 Paludibacteraceae bacterium
GTGGTAGATGTGAAGTGCGCCGCAGTTCGGGCATGTTGCCAGCGTAGGAGCCTTCACTACGTCATGGGTACGACGTTTCGCTTGGCGGGTGTGTGATTGTCTTCTTTTAGGATGTGCCATAATTATTTACTTCTTTAAACTTTAAACTTTCAACTTTAAACTTTATTCATCGGGTTCTTAGCCCCTACGGGGCACGAGCGATGTTGCAGCAAGCATCAACAATCGGGATCCGGTTCGGCACAAAGGTGATTATGGAGGAGAAGTTCCATTTGCTCATTGCATTCACCCGCTTGGTGACTGTGCACAATCGGAATATTGATACTTACTATTTCATAGGCGAGCCAGGTTAGATCCAAATTTGAATTTTGAAATTTGAAGCAATCGTTCCCTTGGAATAAGAAATCTGAAATATCTTCTTCGTCCTCGGAGAAGATCTCTTGCTCGTCGTCTATTTCAAGGGGCATCGGGTCGAGGCATCTGTCACACACAACAAACACAGTTCCTCGAACCGCTATGTTGAGCTGATAGTCCTCCTCCCGGAGATTTAGCGTCACTTTCGCAGAGACTTTTCCACTCAGTATTTCCGACTTCTCCAAGGAAGCAAAGAAATCATCATCTAACTGAATATCAAACGAATGCGTGCCTATCGGAAGGCGCGACAAATCGATAATATGATGGTTCTGCTCGCTCATAGGCGCAAAATCGGCTGCAAAGGTACTGCTTTTTTTTGAATTATGCAAATTTTTTGTGATTTTTTTTATAAAAAAACTATAGCACCTTCCATCTTACCTTTCATCTAATAAAAATCCCGCTTCTGCACCTCCCTACACCGCCAGCGCAGAAGAGTAGCCCTAAAAACGGTACCCGGTAGGACGCTTACCCAAGGATCACCCAATGATGACCAAAAGACCGCACAAGGATAAAAAGTCGAAATTGACATATATATAATTTTACTATATATACGTAGTATATATACTTTCAAAACTGTCAAAATATTTTCAAAACTCGAAAATTTACTGTTTTCACGCAAGCTTAATTACTAATTTTTAATTATTAATTAGAAAAATTTGCATATATGCGTTTTTTTTTGTACCTTTGCGCCCAAATTGGCTTATTGTGCCATTATTAGATGAATTAAACGAAAGATATGATAACAATAGAACAATTAAAAGACGTACAGCAACGTGCGGACAAGTTGAAGGCGTACTTGCAGATTGACGAGAAGCGTATTCAACTGGAAGAAGAGGAGCTGCACACCCAAGCACCGGGTTTCTGGGATGATGCCAAAGCAGCCGAAGCGCAGATGCGCAAAGTGAAAGGTATCAAGCGCTGGATCGAGGGCTACGAAGGAGTGCGCGCCGCCGTGGAAGAGTTGGCGCTGGCGTTTGACTACTACAAAGAGGAGTTGGTGACCGAAGAAGAAGTGGATGCCGCTTATGCACACGCTTTAGGCGAAGTGGAGGATCTGGAAATGAAGAACATGCTCTCGCATGAGGAAGACCAGATGCCCGCCGTGCTCAAGATCGTGGCCGGTGCCGGTGGTACGGAAGCGCAAGACTGGGCAGAACAGCTGATGCGTATGTATCAGCGTTACTGCGAGAAGCACAACTATACCGTGACGATCGCCAACCTGCAGGAAGGGGATGAAGCGGGCATCAAGACCGTGACGTTTAACATCGAAGGCGACATGGCGTACGGTTACCTCAAGTCGGAGAACGGCGTACACCGTCTGGTACGTGTCAGCCCGTACAACGCACAGGGTAAGCGCATGACTTCGTTCGCATCCGTGTTCGTAGTCCCCCTCATTGATGATACCATCGAAGTGGAAGTCAACCCTGCCGGACTGAGTTGGGACACGTTCCGCAGCTCCGGAGCCGGTGGGCAGAACGTCAACAAAGTGGAGTCCGGCGTGCGTCTGCACTATAAGTTCATCAACCCGCTCACCAACCAGCCGGACGAGATAGTGATCGAGAACACCGAGACGCGCGACCAGCCCAAGAACCGCGAGAATGCCTTGCGTCACTTGCGTTCGCAACTCTATGAGTTGGAACTCGAGAAACGCCGTCAGGCACAGGCGAAAGTGGAAGCGGGCAAGAAGAAGATCGAATGGGGTTCGCAGATCCGCAGTTACGTGTTCGACGACCGCCGCGTGAAGGACCACCGCACGAACTACCAGACAAGCAATGTAAACGCCGTTATGGATGGCGATATTGATGCGTTCATCAAGGCATATTTAATGGAATTCCCCGAATAAGATTATGATGTTACTTACATTCTTAGCAGCATTGATGCTGGATAGTACCGCGGTAGATACCGCGAAAGTGGAAGATGGTTGGAAATTCACCACCGTGGACAGCGTAGCTATCACGCCGGTGAAAGACCAGAACCGCAGTTCGACCTGCTGGGCATTCTCAACGCTGGGCTTCTTGGAGTCCGAAGTGCTGCGTATCAAAGGCAAAATAGTGGATTTCAGCGAGATGTTCGTGGTCAGCAAGACCATGATGGACCGCGCGACTTACTGCGTGCGGCTGTACAACGAACCGCGTTTTGCGCCGGGCGGCAGTGCGTATGATGTCATCTACTGCATGGGACACTACGGTCTGGTGCCGCAAGAAGCGATGCCGGGCATTCGCTACGGATGGACACAGAACGATACCCTATCCGTTCACAGTGAACTGGACCGCGTAGCGGGCGGATTCCTGAAAGGTCTGAGCGGACTCAAACGTATCAGTCCGGTGTGGCGCGAGGGCTTGCAAGCGATATACGACACCTATCTGGGTCCGTGTCCTGAGAGCTTTGAGTACGAAGGCAAGACCTACACCCCGCAGTCGTTCGTTGAATCGCTCGGTCTGAACCCGGATGACTACGTATCCATCACCAGCTACACTCACCATCCCTTCTACACACGTTTTGCACTCGAAGTGCCGGATAACTGGCGCATGGACCAGATGTACAACGTGCCGATGGAAGACATGATGCGTATCATCGACAACGCGCTCGCCAACGGTTACACCCTCGCATGGGGTGCGGACGTGAGTGAGATCGGTTTCACGCGCAAAGGTGTAGGTGTCGTTCCCGATGATGACAACGGAGCCGACATAACTGGCAGCGATATGGCGCATTGGGTAGGTCTGAGTGCCGACAAGAAGAAAGAGGAACTGACCAAGAAACCGCTGCCGGAGAAGACCATCACGCAGCAGATGCGTCAAGACGCATTTGACAACTGGGAGACGACCGATGACCACGGCATGCAGATTTTCGGTACCGCTACCGACCAGAACGGCAAACGGTACTACATGGTCAAGAACAGTTGGGGCACGATGCGCTCGGACTACAAGGGTATCTGGTACGTGAGCGAAGCATTCATGCAGTACAAGACCAACGATGTACTGGTACACAAGAATGCAATTCCTAAAGATATACGGAAGAAGCTCGGTTTGAAATAAACGATAGTTGATGGCAGCTGAAGGCATCTATAAGGACCGCGGAAGTAAGTTTCTGGCATTCGCAGAGCCGATAAAGGACGAAGACGAAGCCAAGGCACGCGTAGCGTGGTATAAGAAGAAGTACCATGACGCGCGGCATGTGTGCTACGCCTACCGCTTGGGTCCGAACCTGTGGCGCACCAAGGATGACGGCGAACCGCACGGCACTGCCGGAGCTCCTATTCTGCGCTCGATTGATGCCCGCAATCTGGACAATATACTGGTAGTCGTGGTGCGCTATTTCGGCGGGACACTGTTAGGCACAGGCGGCCTGATGGTAGCTTACCGCGAGGCGTCCAAGGCAGCATTGGATGCGTATAAAAGTTAAACAAATGGACAAAAGCGAATATCAATTCAAAGACATACGTGCATACCGGGTCGGTGCGCTGCTGTGGTTAACAGACCTGCTGGTGCTGTTCCCTATCCTGCAGACATGGTCATGGAAAAGGACCAAGAGTCTGCAATTAGCGTACTTGGGTGACCGCAAACAGATCGAACAGGACATCCGACACGGTGCGTTCTTCATGACCAACCACCGCGACATCATCATGGACGCTACCTGGCTGTCGTACCTGCTGCGCGTGAGATACGGTATCCGTCCGTTCATGGGTGTAGGCAATAACCTGTTCGCCAAGAAATGGATAGAAGTGGTGATGCGGTACTTGCGTTGCTTCGTGGTCAAACGCGGTGCGGGTGCGCATGCACAGTTGGAGAACGCCAAGCAGCTCAGTGCCTACATCCGCATGCTGCGCAAGCAAGGCAAATCCATCTGGTTGGCACAACGGGAAGGCCGCGCCAAGGACAGTAACGACCTCACGCAAGCCAGCGTGCTGCATATGCTGACCTTAGGGGACGATGATTTCTTTGCCAACGTCAAAGCACTCAATATCTGCCCGGTGAGCATCACCTATGAGTTCGACCCCTGCGACTACCTCAAAGCACGTGAGATGCAACTCAAACGGGATGACCCCAAATGGCGCAAGCGGGCGAAAGATGATGTCGAGTCAATGCAAACAGGTATTCGCGGATACAAAGGACGCGTGGTATATCGCCTCACGCCCAGCATCAATCCGGAAGTGGACGCGTTGTTAGAGGCACATCCGGAACTCCGCAAAGCACCGACACATGACCAACTGCAAGCCGTGTGCGACATCATCGACCGACACATCCATATGGGTTATGAGATATATGAGCGTGGCACGGAATTTGATGCGTATATAGAAAGCCGTTTGGCAAAGATCGATATTCCCAACAAGGACGAAGCATACTTGCGCGAGAGACTTTATGAAATGTATAACAATCCGGTGAAGAATCACCAGATTGCAGTTGAAAGTTTAAAGATGAAAGTTTAAAGATATGAAGAAAGCAATATTCCCGGGTAGTTTTGACCCGTTTACCGTAGGACACTACGACATTGTGAAACGCGGCTTGGAGTTGTTTGATGAGATCATCATCGGCATCGGTCGTAACAGTACCAAAAAAGAGACCTTCCCTATTCGCGAGCGCGAAGAAGCGATCCGTAAGATATTTGCGGACGAGCCGCGTGTGCACGTAGCCATCTACGACTGTCTGACCGTGGACTTTGCCAAAGAGCAAGATGCACAGTTCATTCTTCGCGGCATGCGCTGCATAGGTGACTTCGAGTACGAGCGTAATATGGCAGAAGCGAACAAACAGTTGGCGGGCATCGAGACCGTCATCCTCTACACGCGCCCCGAGTATGCACATATTTCGTCCACACTCGTGCGCGACCTGTATGCGTACGGCAAGGATGTCAGTGATTTTGTGCCGAATAAACTTCGTTAGACCGCTACGCTAAAGGAATAAAGACCGCTAACGCTAAAAGAATAAAGACAATAATGAAACGACTGATAGGATTAAGTCTTT
This sequence comes from Paludibacteraceae bacterium, assembly GCA_017423085.1. Taxonomy (GTDB): domain Bacteria; phylum Bacteroidota; class Bacteroidia; order Bacteroidales; family Paludibacteraceae; genus Colicola. The sequence goes on from JAFPGA010000132.1 coordinate 5,373, forward strand.
TGTCCATTGTCCTTTGTCCATTGTCCCTTTGGGCTCAGGAGCGGCAAAAGACAGTGCGGGCAGACGAGTGCATCTCTATTTTCAACGATGTGCTGCGTCAGGTCGATGTGAACTACGTCGATACGCTCAATTATGAGGATTTGGTAGAAACGGCCATCAATGCTATGTTGTATAAGATTGACCCTTATACGGTCTATTACCCGCAGAAGAAAGACCGCGAGTTGCGCATGATGACCACAGGCAAGTACGGTGGTATCGGAAGTATTATTCAGCAGCGGGACGACAAGATATTAATCGCCAACCCCTATGAAGGCAAGCCGGCACAACGAGCCGGTATTCTGGCAGGAGACCGAATCCTTTCTGTTGATGGCATCAGCACAGACGGACAGAACGTGAGCGAGGTAAGTAATAATCTGCGCGGTGTTCCGGGTACGACCGTAGCGCTTGAGTTGGAACGCGAAGGAACGGACAAACCGTTCACGGTGGAGATCGTGCGCGAAGATATACATATGGATGCCGTCAGTTACTATACCGTGTTTAAGGCAGACAGCCTGTCGGAACCGGTAGGCTACATTGCCTTCTCCGAGTTCACGGAAGGTTCGGCACAAGCGTTTGCCAATGCGCTGGATGAGATGTACTACACCCAAGGTGCGCGTAAGTTGATTCTTGACCTGCGCGGCAACGGAGGCGGTTTGGTCAGCGAGGCAGTGCAGATTGTTAACCTGTTTGTGGACAGAGATGTGACGATTGTAGAGACACGCGGCAAAACAGCAAACAGCAATTATACCTACCGCACGCGCAATAACCCGCGCTACAAAGACCTGCCTTTGGTCGTATTGGTCGATAAGAACTCCGCTTCGGCGAGTGAGATCGTTTCCGGCGCATTGCAGGACTTGGGTCGCGCCAAACTGGTCGGACAACGCACATTTGGTAAGGGTCTGGTGCAGAATGTTCGCTCCGTAGCCTACGGCGGACATATCAAAGTAACGACCAGCAAGTACTACCTGCCCTCGGGTCGCTGCATTCAGGCTATCGACTACAGCGAGCGGCAGAAAGGACATGCGCTCAAGCGCGATACGGCCGGTGGTATATTACCGGACATTGTCATGAGCGACTCTGCCAAAGTGGATATCTGTTACTCGCTCTATGTCAACAACTACTTCTTCGACTACGCCACACGTTACCATCGTCTGCATGAATCGATTGCTGCACCGGAAGTGTTTGAACTGACAGACGCAGAGATTGAAGACTTTTGTGCGTTCTTGGACGAACGGGAATTCAAGTACGAGACCGAGACCAGCAAGTATTTTGCTGACATGCTGAAAATGGCACGTAACGAAGATCTGGACTCCGCTACGATAGCACGCTTGGAAGAATTGGAGCCTTTCCTCACGCCGAATTTCAGGGAAGCGATTCAACGCAAC
>JAFPGA010000133.1 GCA_017423085.1 Paludibacteraceae bacterium
ACCAGCACGCGGTCTGCTAATGGTTGAATTTTGCTCATAGTATATATTCTTTAAACTTTAAACTTTCAACTTTAAACTTTATACACTTTGTGTATGACAAATGCCGTGCCAAAGCCCGCACCACTGCCAAAATGGCAGTATATATACAAAAAAGACACCCTTTTGGATGTCTTTTTGAGCCACTGGGCGGACTCGAACCGCCGACCCACGCATTACGAATGCGTTGCTCTACCAACTGAGCCACAGTGGCGAAGCTTGCACTAGAACTCGCGCGACTTCGTGCGATGCACTCGTGGTAGCGCTACGTTCCGTGCTGCGCTTTTCGGTCGGAATTTCGTTCCACTAGCATTCCTCCCGAGGAGGTGAAACGTAACTTCTTCTGAAAAAGCGTGCAAAGGTACTACAAAAAATTGATATACGCAAATTTTTTGAGAAAATATTTTGTACTTTGGTATATTTTTTGTAATTTTGCAGCCGTAAATGAAGAAATTCGGGTTCATAGTGCTCTTTTTTGTCCTCGCGCAGTGCTTGTGCGCGCAAACGTGTGTGCGTACTTATAAGGAGCAGATACGCACCCTGCGTGTGGAGCGGAAAGTGCTGGTGCTGGATAACGGGGTAGTGGACGGTTCTGATCCGGACAACACGCTGCACATCTCTTTCGACGAGATGAGCCATGATGTGCATTTCTATACCTACACGGTCGAGATGCTCAGTGACGGTCTTACCAGCGGCGAGTACCTGAAGGGGTTCACGACCAAAGATATCACGGACTATGAGCATTCGATCAATACCAGCCGCGAATATACGCATTACCGGTTCGATTTTCCGAATGAAGACATGCAGCTGACCAAAAGCGGTGCGTATCGGCTGCTTATCTACGAAGATGGCAATGTGGACAAGATGGTGGCGAAAATCGGTTTTTATGTGGTAGAGCCAATGGTGCAGATTGACGCGCGCGTGCGCTATAACACCGATATTGAGTTCAACGGACGCTATCAGCAAGTGGATGTGGATGTAAACACGGCGGCATTGGACCTTCGTGATCCGAAAGAAATAACGGTGATCGTGACGCAAAACAACCGCATGGATAATGGTGTGGAAATTACCAGACCGACTTTTGTTGAACCGAACCGGCTGCGGTATATCAATAACAAAGACCTGATTTTCGAAGGCGGCAACGAGTACCACCATTTCGATGCATTCTCCTGTTTCTATGCCGGTTACGGTATCGACCGTGTGTTCCATGAGAACGGTGACTACCACGTGGCGCTTTTCCCGAACGAGATTAGCCAGGGGCAGTATATCCACGAGTATGACTCGGACGGACGTTTTGTGGTCAATGCCGAGCGCACTAATGACTCGGACACCGAAGCGGAATACATGTGGGTGCATTGGATCTTGCCGATGGACAAACCTTTCTTCGACGGCGCGTTGTATGTAGGCGGTGACCTGTTCAACAACGAGATGAATCTCCGCAATAGAATGGAGTACGACAACGAAGCCAAGTGTTATTGGCTCACGGCGCTTGTCAAGCAAGGCGGGTATGACTACCAGTACTGGTTCGTGCCCAAAGATACACAAAAAACTACCACCCAGCGAGTGGATGGCAGTTATTGGCAAACGGAGAACACCTATACTGTCTATGTTTGGTGGCGTCCGTTCGGTTCACGTTATGACCGGTTGGTCGGTGTGACCACAACCATTAGCCGCTAACCTTTCGCCTTTATGCCAAACGCGCTTTAATCGCTTTGCTCTCAGCCTCATAACCCGGTTTGTCTAACAAGGCAAACATATTCTTTTTGTATGCCTCGACACCCGGTTGGTTGAACGGATTGACATCCAGTACATAACCCGAGATACCGCAGCCGCGCTCGAAGAAGTAAATGAACTGACCGATGTTGTATTCGTCAATCTTCTCAAAGCTGATGTGAATATTCGGTACACCGCCGTCTACGTGTGCCAGTTGCGTACCGAGTTCAGCCATCTTGTTTACCTCATCCACACGCTTGCCGGCGAGGAAGTTCAAGCCGTCCAGGTTCTCCTCATCAGAAGGAACGAGCACCGTCTTGTTGGCTTTCTCAATGGAGATAACGGTCTCAAAGATCGTACGTTCGCCGTCCTGAATCCACTGACCCATCGAGTGCAGGTCGGTCGTGAAGTCTACCGAAGCCGGGAAAATACCCTTGTGGTCCTTACCTTCGCTCTCACCATAGAGCTGTTTCCACCACTCACTGAAGTAATGCAGTTTCGGGTTGAAGTTAACGAGGATCTCAATCTTCTTACCGCTTTGATAGAGGGCGTTACGGATCGCTGCATACTGGCAAGCTACGTTCTCGGCAAACGGCACTTTGATATCCGTTGCTTTCTCCATGTCTTGCGCACCGCGAACCAGCGCCTTGATGTCACCGCCGGCAACTGCAATCGGCAGCAGACCAACCGGTGTGAGCACCGAGAAACGACCGCCTACATTGTCCGGAATAACGAAAGTCTTGTATCCCTCTTTGGTAGCCAGCGAGCGCAGCGCACCTTTGGCACGGTCGGTCACGGCTACGATACGGTGTTTCGCTTCCTCTTTGCCTACCTGCTTCTCCAACATCGTCTTGAGCAGACGGAAGGCCAGCGCGGTCTCGGTCGTCGTACCCGATTTGGAGATGTTGATGATACCGAACTGCTTGTCCGCCAGAAACTCCATCAATTCAGCCAGATAATCCTCGCCGATGTTATTGCCGGCATAGACTACGTAGGGGTTCTTGCGGTCTTTGGCAACAAACGCATCGAAGGCGGAACTGAGTGCCTCGTTCACGGCACGGGCACCGAGATACGAACCGCCGATACCGGCTACGATAACTACCTCGCAACGACGACGCAGTTCATCAGCACTGGCTTGTACCTCTGCCAGAAACTCATCCGTGATAGACGACGGCAGGTGTACCCAACCGATGTAATCGTTACCGGCACCTTGACCGTTCTCCAACAGCAGGTTAGCGGCTTCGGTGGCTGACTCCAGTTGTTTCAATTTGGCAGCGTCCACGAAAGAGGCTGCATTCTTCAAACAAATTTGCATATTATTGTAATTTAGTTGTTAATGACTTGATGATCGGTTTCGCTTTCTGGCGGTTGTAGAGAATCTCGTACATCGCATCTACGATCGGCAGCGACACCTGCATGCGTTCGTTCGCCATGTGAATCGCTTTCGTGCCGTAGTAGCCTTCGGCTACCATCTCCATTTCCATCTGCGCCGCTTTGACGCTGTACCCCAGACCGAGCATCTGACCGAACTGACGGTTACGGCTGAACTGCGAGTAGCCCGTTACGAGCACGTCGCCCAGGTAACCCGACATGGTGATGTCGCGCGGCACATTGCTCATCGCCGTTGCAAAACGCTGGATCTCCTGAATCGCGTTGGACAGCAGCACGGCTTGGAAATTGTCGCCGTAATGCAGCGCCTGACACATGCCGGCAGCGATTGCGTAGATGTTCTTCATCACCGAACTATACTCCAGACCGGTCACGTCGCTGGACACGGTAGTGTGGACGTAAGGCGTCTGGAACAGTTTGGACCATGCCTCGGCGTTCTTGCGATTCTCACAGCCGATGGTCAGATAACTCAGACGCTCCAGCGCGATCTCCTCTGCGTGACACGGACCGGCGATCACACCCAACTGATCATACGAGATGCCGAAACGGTTATGCAGGTACTCGGTGATGATGATGTTGTCATCCGGGATCATACCTTTGACAGCAGAGATAACCACCTTGTGGGTCATGTCACGACGGATCTTGTTCAAGCTCTGCTTCACGTACGGAGACGG
>JAFPGA010000134.1 GCA_017423085.1 Paludibacteraceae bacterium
AACCGCGTTTTCAGGTCACAGCCCTGCATGTGCGGGTCAAGGAACGCGCCTACCAGACCGACCTCAGTTATCTGGAGTCCTTCTGCGCTGAAGCGAAAGTGCCGCTGTTGGTTCGTGACGTGGAGATAGGAGAGAAACCGGTGGAAAGTGGAAAGCGGAAAGTGGAAAGAGAGACCAACCCGTGTTTCTTATGCTCGTGGTATCGGCGCAAAGCCTTGTTCAATGTGGCGCAGGAAATAGGGTGCAACAAGATAGCGTTCGGGCATCACCGCGATGACATCATCGAGACCCTGCTGATGAACCTCATTTATCAGGGGACTTTCGCTACCATGCCGCCGATGCTGCAGCTGGACAAGATGCCGCTGCGTATCATTCGCCCCCTGTGCCTGATGGACGAATCGGAACTGGTGCATTATGCTACCCTGCGCGGGTATGAGAAACAAGCCAAACTGTGTCCGTTTGAGCATGTCAGTTCGCGACAGAAAGTGAAAGAACTGCTGGCGCAAATCAAGGAACTCAATCCCGAAGCTGTGGACTCCATCTATGGTGCGATGACGAATATAAAGGCAGATTATCTGCCGCAAAATGGTACATTGTAAATTGTTAAATGGTACATTGTGTTATGAATGCATTTTATACAATATTATTATTGTTGGCGTCGAACATCTTCATGACGCTGGCGTGGTATGGACATTTGAAACTGCAGCAGACAGGTTTCATTACGAATGCCACCCCTCTGATTTTTGTGATCCTGCTGTCCTGGGGAATAGCTTTCTTTGAGTACTGTCTGCAAGTACCGGCGAACCGTATCGGTTTTGATGGCAACGGCGGTCCGTTCACGCTGATGCAGCTCAAGGTGATACAGGAGGTAATCACCCTGCTGGTGTTCGTTGCCTTCTCGGCGGTGGCGTTCCATATGCCGCTTCGCTGGAACCATGCCGTAGCATGCGTGTTGCTCATCGGAGCCGTGTATTTCGTGTTCGGATTTAAATGACCAATCACCAATTACCAATGACCAATATGAAACGAATCGTTGTTTTTACAGGCGCAGGAGTGAGCGCCGAGAGTGGTCTGGGTACATTCCGGGACTCAGACGGGTTATGGGAACACTACCGCATCGAAGATGTGTGTACGCATGAGGCATGGTTGCGCAACCCGCAGTTATGCGTTGAGTTCTATAACGCGCGCCGAAAAGACACGCTGGCGGCTCAACCGAACGCTGCGCATGTGGCAATAGCCAAACTGCAGCACGCTATTCCCGGCACGCGGGTCATCACGCAGAACATAGACGACCTGCACGAACGTGCCGGAGCAACCGAAGTGGTGCATCTGCACGGTGAGATAACCAAACTGCGTTCGGAGAACAACGAGACAGCCACTGTGCCCTTGAACGGCTGGGAGCAACACTACGGAGACCGTCATCCGGACGGTTCGTTGCTGCGGCCTTATATCGTGTTCTTCGGGGAAGGAGTGCCGTATTTTGATGAGGCATGCCGCATTGCGAGTCAAGCGGATATCATGGTGGTAGTCGGTACAAGCCTCAACGTCTATCCTGCCGCTTCGCTCATTCACTACGCACCGGCGAACTGCCCGATCTACTTCGTGGACCCGGGGCAACCGGAGTTCGGCATGTGGGCAGACCGTATCACCCATATCCGCAAGAAAGCCACCGAAGGTGTACCCGAACTGGTGGAGAAACTGATCAAAGAAAATAGCTAAGAGAGAATTGGTTCGATGAATCCGTATATTCAATCCTTGCGTTTGCGTACCTTGCCGCTGTCGGTGTCGGGTATTATTCTTGGATCCGGTGTGGCATTGAGTCATCAACCCCAAGCCATCACGGCACAGCAGTGGTGGGTGTTCGCCTTGGCGATATGTACAACCCTCAGTCTGCAGATCCTGAGTAACTTGTGCAATGAGTTAGGTGACGCGCAGAAGGGCACGGATGCCGATCAGAAAGGTCGTACGGCGTACGGACTGCAAGCCGGAACAATGACCCAAGCGCAGATCAAAAAAGAGATCGCTCTGTTCGCCGGGCTGTGTATAGTCTTCGGTGTGGCGCTGATTCGGGTCAGTTTCGGTACCCTGTGCTGTCTGCAGAGTGCGGTGTTCATCGGTCTGGGAGCACTGGCAATAGCAGGAGCGGTCAAATACACCTTGGGCAAACACAGTTACGGCTACATTGGTTTGGGTGATTTGGGCGTATTCGTCTTTTTCGGTCTGCTCAGCACGATAGGAGCGTATTACCTGCTTACGCAACACGTCACACGGGAAGTGATGTGGTACGGTGTGGCGGTGGGACTGCCCTGCGTAGGTGTGCTCAACCTCAATAACATACGCGATATGTCCAACGACCGCAAGCATGGCAAACGCACCCTCGCCAGCCTGTTGGGACCGACCGGTGCCCGTGTCTATCATACCCTGCTGCTCATAGGCTGTTTGACGATACTGGTTGTTTACGGACACCTGTGGTGTCTGTGCATCGTGCCTGTCTGGGCTTGGCATCTGTGGTATGTATGGTCCCATACCACCAAACTGGACAAACAAATGCCGGTATTGATGTTTACCACCCTGGCAGTCGTGCTTTTGGCACTGATTTGATAAAAAATACACATAAATGTGTAAATTCTGACGCAAATTCTTGCGTATGTGGATTTTTTGTATTACCTTTGCAGTCGCAAAGTTTTTTTTGTATATGAAAGGAATTATTTTAGCCGGAGGCAGTGCAACCAGGTTGTACCCCTTGAGTAAAGCAATCAGCAAACAAATCATGCCGGTTTATGACAAGCCGATGATTTATTATCCCTTAAGTACCCTTATGCTCGCAGGAATCCGTGAGGTGCTCATTATCAGTACCCCGCGTGACCTGCCGATGTTCGAAGAGTTATTGGGCGACGGTAGCCGCATCGGTATGAATCTGCAGTACAAAGTGCAACTGGTGCCGAACGGTTTGGCACAGGCATTCGTGTTAGGACGTGAGTTCCTCAACGGCGAACCGGGTTGTCTCATTCTGGGTGATAACATGTTCTACGGTCAGCATTTCAGTGTGATGCTCAAAGAGGCGGTGGCTTCTGTCAAAGACGGCGGTGCGTGTGTGTTCGGTTATGAGGTGGCAGACCCGCGTGCATACGGCGTAGTGGAGTTTGACAAGGACGGTAAGGTACTGAGTCTGGAGGAGAAGCCGGCGCAGCCGAAGAGCAATTATGCCGTACCGGGACTCTATTTCTATGACGAGACCGTGTGCGAGAAAGCAGCGAACCTGCAACCCAGCGCCCGTGGTGAGTATGAAATAACGGACCTCAATAAATTGTATTTGAACGAGGGAACGCTGCATGTCAAACTGTTCAGCCGTGGTTTCGCATGGCTTGACACCGGCAACTGTGACAGTCTGTTGGAAGCCGGTAATTTCATTGCCACTATTCAGAACCGTCAGGGATTCTACGTCAGCTGCATCGAAGAGATCGCATGGCGCAACGGATGGATTGATACCGAGCACTTGGCTGCGCTGGGCAAAGAGATGAAGACGGCGTACGGACGTTACCTGGAGCGCTTGGCGAGTAAAGGCTATTAAGAAATTAAAAATTAAGAATTAAGAATTAGTTTGTGAGGCGATTCTATATCATACTTCTGCTCTGTTGTTGCTTCTCTTGCGCATGGGCGCATGAGCAGTACATCACCCGCCATTATTCCATCAAAGACGGGTTGAACCAAAACACCGTCATGGCTATCTTGCAGGACAAGCAGGGTTATATGTGGTTCGGTACATGGGATGGCTTGAACCGCTTTGACGGCTACACGTTCAAGGTCTATAAGGCGATGAACGAAGGCGTGGAAGCACATGTCAACAACCGTGTCGATTTTATTTACGAAGACGAAGCCGAGCAGTTGTGGTGGGCAACGTATGACGGTCATTACTACCGTTTGGATGCCAAACGCCAAGTGACTACCGAGCAGCCGTACGACAGTCTGCCCGAAGGATTGCTCAGTCAGATGGAGCAGACGGGTGTCACTACGCAGATTGATTCGCGCGGTGTGATTTGGCAAGCCGATGAGACGTATGGTATCATGCGTTACCGTTTCGGTCAATGGAAGCGGTTCACTCCCGAGTTGGATACCCGTTATGCAGGTCAGTTGCGCGAGCACTTCTTTTTGCTGGAAGATCATCTGGGACGCACGTGGGTGAATCCGACGGGTGGCGGATGGAGTTATTACGACTACGACAAGGATGAGTTGGTGTATCCCATCAAGGGCTTGACCAACATGATTCATACGGCGTACATGGACCGCGACGGTCAGATGTGGATTGCTACCTATGACGGCGGAGTAGACTGTGTGAACATGGATCCGACACCGTACCGATTGGTGGACATGCGTCACTCGGACCGTGACAACGGCGAAGTGCGTGCGCTCGCACAGACAAAGGACGGTGATATACTAACGCTGCTCAAGGCGCATACCAACGCCTACTGCGTGCTGGACAGTCGTTACGGACTGTTGTACGGTACCAAAGGAAACGGACTACAAGACATGACGCACCGTAAACGGATAGCCACCAGTCATCCCGATATCTACGATGTTGAAGAAGGGGCGGACGGCACGTTATATGTGGCGACTTACGGTGGCGGTGTGAACATCATCCGTCGGGATGAGGCGCATGCATCCTGGGCGCAACCGCAGGTGCTCTGTCAGGGCATGAAAGTGCGGGATATCGAGTTAGTCGATAGCTCCCTGTGGTGCGGGACGACTACCGGTATATTGCGAATCGACCTGATGAACTATTATACCAAGCTTATTCCCAGTTATGATATCCGTGCACTGGAGTACAGTCACGGGCGCTTATGGCTCGGCTCGTTCGGAGGCGGACTGATGACGATTGATCCGAAGGACCCGACCGAAGAACTGACCCGCGTAGAGACGTACCATGACATTATTCTGAGCATGACGAGCGACAGTGCCGGTATATGGTTCTGCTCGGAGAGCGACATCGCGCAACTGAACATAGAGACAGGCGATCTCTATTACTACGACGCACTGGACAGCGAGCATGGTTCGTATTTCACCGAAGCGGAAGCGCTCTGTACGGCAGACGGATTGCTGCTGTTCGGCTACTCCAACGGATATTGTATCTTCGACCCCTCGCAGATACGCGCATCGAACTACGTGCCGCCGATTCGTTTTACCTATATCGAGGCGCTGAACGAGGAGAAGACAGGTGACACCATCGTCATTCCCAACGGCGGTGACATCACCATCGAGTATGCCGCTATCGACTATATTGGCGTGGACAAGATCGTGTATTACTACCGGATGGACGGTATTGACCGCCAGTGGAAGAGCACGAAGGATGTGCGCCGCGTGACCTACAGCAACATGTCGCATGGCACGTATGTGTTCCATGTGCGGTCTACCAACCGTGAAGGCAGCGATATGGACAACGAGCAGCAACTGGTCATCGTGGTAGAGCGTCCGTTGTGGCTGTCCTGGTGGGCGGTGACGTTGTATATACTGGGTGTTATCCTGATCGTGGTGCTGGCTATATACTCCATCAGTATCTATAACGGGCTGAGGCAGAAAGTGAAAGTGGAGCAGCAGGTAACGGACATCAAACTGCGCTTCTTCACCAACATCAGCCATGAGCTCCGTACACCGCTGACGCTGATTGTGGCACCGGTGGAGAACATACTCCAGAACGAACGCATCAATCAGAGTGTGCGCAGTCAGTTGGAGATCGTGCTCAGTAACAGCCAGCGTATGCTTCGTATGGTGAACCAGTTGCTTGAGTTTCGGAAGGTACAGAATCAGAAGATGAAACTCAAAGTGCAGAAGACCCTGCTGAGCGAACTGGTGGAAGAGACGAGTGCGAACTTCAAGAAAGAAGCGTACGACAAGCATATTGATTTTGAGATTATCAACAATGCGTCTGATTCGACCGTATGGGTGGACCGCGGACGTGTGGACACCATATTGTGGAACCTGCTGAGTAACGCATTCAAGTTCACTGCTGCGGGCAAGGGCATCCGTGTCATTGTAGCGGACAAACCGGGATTTGTGACACTCACGGTGCAGGACGAGGGTATCGGCATTGCACCGGAGAAGCGCAGTGTGCTCTTTGAACGCTTCTCCAGTAACAATGAACTCAATAACACCAGTACTACCGGTACGGGTATAGGTATGAACCTGACCAAGGAACTGGTGGATCTGCATCACGGCTATATAGAGGTGGAGAGTGAAGTGGGCAAAGGAACGACGATCACCGTGCTGTTCCATACCGGCAAAGATCATTTTGATGCCGATGTGGAATTTATAGCGGATGACCGCTCCAGTGCACAGATGGCGGCTTCTACCACGTTTGAGGACAAGATGGAACAGTTGGAGGAGCAGCAGCAGGAGAGTAATCGCACTATTCTCCTGGTCGATGATAATCAGGATATGCGGCAGTTCCTCTCCGGAATATTCAGCAAGGATTATAATGTATTGATAGCGGAAGACGGCGAAGAGGCAGAGAAGATAGTTTGTACCAAACCTGTTGATATCGTTGTGACCGACCTGATGATGCCGAGAGTGGACGGTCTGGAATTGACGCAGTTTATCAAAAAGAATCCGGACCTGAATTATCTGCCGGTGATTCTGCTCACTGCCAAGACCGCTATAGAGAGTCGTCTGCAAGCGATGGAGTACGGCGCGGATGACTACGTGACCAAACCCTTTGAACCCGAGTTCCTGCGGGCGCGCGTGCATAATATCCTTGCGCAGCGGGAGCAGTTGGAGAAGAGTTATCGTCAGCGTCTGATGCGTCTGGAGTCTAAGAATTCGGAGGAACAGATGCCGGGAGACACGTTCCTCGCCAAACTGCTGGATGTGATGGAGAAGCAGATGGACAACAACACCTTGACGGTGGACGAGCTGGTGGACGAAATGGGCATGGGGCGCACGGTGTTCTTCAACAAACTGAAGAACATGACAGGACTCAGTCCGGTTGAGTTCATCCGCGAGATGCGTATCAAGCGTGCCGCACAACTGCTGGAGGAGCGCCAGTATAACATCACTGAGGTAACGTACATGGTCGGTATGAACGACAGCCGTTATTTCGCCAAGTGCTTCAAGAATACCTATGGGGTGACACCGAGTGAGTACCGCCGTGCATGTCTGGAAAACAAAAAATAAGAAGTAAGCAATGAGAAGATCCGGATTATATATTCTCCTTCTGTCGGTCTTGCTGACCGCATGCTCCCAGACCTCCCCACAGCGTCCGAGCAGACGGATGGGTCAGGCTCCGCAAGCGGACAGCACGCAGTTAGCACTGTTGGAACTGAATCAGCAACTGGCTCTGGTAGCGGACCAGCAATTGATGCAGTTGGCACAGGCACAAGAGGAAACATACGCCCTGTATGATGCCAATACATGGATGCATGTTTATACGCGCGGAGATGAGTCCACTCCCAGCCCGCAAGCCAATGAAGAGTGGACGGTACACATGCTGGTGTATGACCTGTCGGAAAATCTGCTGGTCGATTCTGAAGCTTCCTACTGCATCGGTAAACAGGAACTGCCGCGAGCGGTGGAAATGAATATGAGCGAATTGCATCATGGTGCCAAAGCACGTTTGCTGGCTCCGTGGTATGCCGCTTTTGGATTAAGAGGAACATCACAGATTCCTCCATATGAAAACGTAATCATAGAAATTGAAATACGATAATGAAAAAGAAGATTGTATATCTGCTGATAGCAGTTGTGGCTGCGGCAACCGGCTGCAATAACAACACCTATTCGAACTTGCGCGACAAGGAAGACAAACTGATCGCGAACTATATCAGTCGCAACGGGCTGACTATTGTCAACGAGGAACCGGCAGAAGATCATGTGTGGGGCGAAAAAGAGTATTACATGGTGAAAGGGTATGACAATTTCTATTTTCACCTTATCTCGCGTGGTGACTCTATTTATGTGGATTCCATCAGTCCGACTCGCAAGGATACGGTTGATTTGAGCATTGTGCTGAACGATGTGATCATCACACGTTATAAGCGATTCAGTTTGACCGAAGACGCAGATACGCTCAGCTACTGGACAACGCTGGAGCAAGCCTATCCATATGAGTTCCATTACGGCAACACCAGTGACTGCGAGTGTGTAGCATGGCATTTGGCGGTGCAGATGATGAAGTATCCTGACTCGCAATGCGAGATCATTGTGCCCAGCAAAATGGGTTTTAGCGATGAGCAGTCCACGGTAACACCGTATGTATATATATTGAAAATCAAAGTGAAACAGTAATATGAGTTTGGTAAAGAGTATTTCCGGTATTCGCGGAACAATAGGCGGTCGGGTAGGAGAAGGTCTCAACCCGGTAGATATAGTGCGTTTTACGGCAGCATATGCCACCCAGCGTCGTGCAGCCTTGCCCCATAACAACACCATTGTGGTGGGTCGCGATGCCCGTTTGAGCGGACATATGGTGGAGCAGATCGTGTGCGGTACGCTGATGGGTATGGGCTATGATGTGGTGAACATCGGTTTGGCAACCACGCCGACCACTGAACTGGCGGTGACGGGCGAGAAAGCAGCGGGCGGTATCATCCTGACAGCCAGCCATAACCCCAAACAGTGGAATGCACTCAAACTGCTCAACGAGCACGGTGAGTTCCTCAATGATGCCGAAGGCAAAGGGGTGTTGGCAATAGCGGAAGCAGAGGATTTCACCTTCGCCGAGGTGGACCAATTGGGACATATGACCGCGAAGGATTATCTGCCGTACCACGTGCAGCAGGTGCTCAACTTGAAACTGGTGGATACGGAGGCGATTCGTAAGAAACATTTCACCGTAGCCATCGATTGTGTCAACTCGGTAGGCGGTTTGGCTATCCCGGCTATCCTGCGTGCTGTCGGGGTGGAGAACATCATCGAACTCAACTGCACACCCGACGGACATTTCCCGCATAATCCCGAACCGCTGCCCCAACACCTGACACAGATCAGCGATTTGCTCAAGTCCGGTAAGGCGGATGTGGGTTTTGTAGTGGATCCGGACGTGGACCGTTTGGCGATCATCTGCGAGAACGGAGAGATGTTCGGCGAGGAATATACCTTGGTCAGTGTGGCGGACTATATCTTGCGTCATACGCCGGGTAACACGGTCAGCAACATGTCCAGTACACGTGCTTTGAGTGACGTGACCCGTGCACACGGTGGTGAGTACAGCGCCAGCGCGGTAGGCGAGGTGAACGTAGTAGCCGAGATGAAACGTGTTCATGCGGTCATCGGCGGTGAAGGCAACGGTGGTGTCATCTATCCCGAGTGTCACTACGGCCGGGATGCACTGGTGGGTATAGCCCTCTTCCTGAGCCATCTGGCACATCTGGATATGAAGGTAAGCGAACTGCGCCGCACGCTGCCGGACTACTGCATCAGCAAGAATCGTATCGACCTCACGCCTGACACCGATGTGGATGCTATTTTGGTACGCGTGAAGGAACTGTATAAGAACGAGCGCGTCAATGACCGCGACGGAGTGAAGATTGATTTTGCCCACGGTTGGGTGCATCTGCGCAAATCCAATACAGAGCCTATCATCCGTGTCTATTCGGAAGCCGCAACCATGGACGAGGCAAACGCCTTGGCACAGCAAGTGATGGCGGTGGTAAATGGATAAACGTATGAATATTGTAGTAGTCAACGATGACGGATGGGGCACAGCGGGTATCCGCCTGTTAGCCAAAGAGATGACCAAACTGGGAAAAGTGACGGTCATTGCGCCCGACGGTGCCCGCAGCGGCAAAGGGGCGGCAATTAGTGTGGAGACACCGATTAGTCTGCGCCATATCACGGAGCATGATCTGAACGGAGCGGAGGTCTATACCACGAACGGGACTCCGGCTGACTGCGTCAAACTGGCACGCGAAGTGCTCTTCGCAGGACAACCGATAGACCTGCTGGTGTCCGGCATCAATCATGGCAGCAACGCTTCCGTCAATGCTATGTATTCCGGCACGATGGGTGCGTGTTATGTGGCGGCAGAGAAAGGTATTCCGGCGATAGGATGGTCCATCAACAGCCACGCAATGGATGTGGATCTGCATTGGCTGCAGCCGTTCCTGACGGAAGTGACGCAGCATCTGTTGGAAGAAGGAATCGCCCCGCGCACGTGCTTTAATATTAACGCGCCCGTAGGCGAGATAGAAGGTATTCGATGGACGCGTCAGTGCGTCGGACATTGGACGAACGAACTGATTCCGATGACCGAAGGACTGCCGCAGGGAGAGAGTAAGGCATATAAGTTGGCAGGTGAGTTCGTGAACGACGAACCGGGTGCTACGGACACGGATATATGGGCAATGGAGCATCAGTTGTTGTCCATCACGCCCTTGACGATTGACTGGACGGACTATGGATCGCTTTGACAGATATTGGATAGGAGCTCTGGTCGGCTTGATTATTCCGGCTGCGTTTGCATTGGTGTATATCGATGTGATGAATCTGTGGTATCCGCTGCAGACTTTGCAGTTCTATGTAGGCGGCGTGCTCGGCAAACTGCTGATGGTTAGTGTCTTTCCGGATTTGGCGCTGATTTATGTCTTCTACACAACAGACACATGGCGCTTGGCGAAAGGAGTGCTTATCGGGGCGATGCCGTATATACTGGCTATGATTTATTTCTCTTTCTGATGATGTCGGCAGCTGTTGCCGCAGCGGGTTGAGTGCCCAATAAGGAACGTATATGCTCGTAGGATGCGAGCATATTTTTTGTATAGGCTTTGTCGTGAAGCAGACGCTGCAGTTCGTTGGCTACCTTGTCGGTCGTGAACTCATTGGCAATGCACTCTTTGATTACTTCCTTTCCGGCAATGATGTTCACCAGTGTAAAATACGGAATGGAGAAGAACAGCGGTTGTGCCCATCGGATGAGACC
>JAFPGA010000135.1 GCA_017423085.1 Paludibacteraceae bacterium
ACGCCCAGACCGAGAGAGGTCTTGACCGTCTTACTTACTGCGAGGTAAGAACACATTCCAAGGAAGAATGCGAAAATCATGTTATCCGCAAAGATCGAGCGGACAAATAAACTCAGAGCGTGTTCCATATTACTTCTCCTCCTTATTTATAGCGCGATGCGCCCAGATGATACCACCAACGATGATCAGCGCCATAGCGGGCATCATCATCATACCGCAGTTCTCGTAGAAGCCTCCGTTGGCCACATACCAGCTTTCGGGAATAACGCGGAAGCCGAGCAGTGTGCCTGCGCCGAAGAGTTCGCGGAAGAATGCGACGATGATAAGGATGGCTGCATAGCCCAGACCGTTACCAAGACCATCGAGGAACGAATCCCATACCTTGTTCGTCATGGCAAACGCCTCGAGACGACCCATGAGGATACAGTTCGTGATGATCAGACCAATATAAACCGACAGCTGCATTGCGACATCGTAAGCGAACGCCTTGAGCACCTCGCTAACGAGCGTAACCAGTGCGGCTACGACTACCAGTTGCACGATGATACGGATACGCATAGGTATCGTATTGCGGAGCAACGAGATAATAACGTTCGACATAGCCACGATGATCGTAACCGCCACGCCCATGACGAGGGCAGGTTTGAGTTGCACGGTCACAGCGAGCGCCGAACATATACCAAGCACCTGCACAACGACAGGGTTGTTGGCATTCAACGGACCCAAGAGGGTCTCTTTCGTTTTCTGAGAAAGTGCCATATTAATCGTTCGTTATTTCTTGTGCGTCATGTTGATGGCAATGTTCCTGGCAAGCCTCACCCTCGTGGTGATGTTCGCAACCCTCGTGTTGATGGTCGCACTTGCCTTCGCATTGGCCTTTGCAATGACCGCAGCAACGTTTAACATTCAAGAATTCAGCATACTCGGCGAGGTTTGCCTTGAGCATGTCGCTAACGCCTGTGGAGGTGATGGTAGCACCGGAGAGTGCGTCCACCTGCTCCTGACCTTCAGCCTGTGTGCCTGCTTTGAGCACGGCTACGCTGACTACTTCGCCCTCGGCGTTGCGGATATGCTTGCCTTCGAACTGACGACGGAACGGCAGTTCAACGATGAGCGCACCGAGACCCGGAGTCTCACTTTCGTGGTTGAAGTTGGCACCGTAGATGGTGTTCAGATCTTTATCGAGCGCGAGATAACCGCCGATGCCGCCCCAAAGACCTGCGCCTTTGAGTTTGAGCACGAACTTCTGTTCGCCTTCGATCTCGGCAACATACACGGGGTGACCGTTGACGTCGAGCGTATCTTTGACGAGCGAGAAGTACAGCGCCGCGGGATCGTCGCAGTTAGAGATGTCCTGTTTCAATGCACCGAGGATCTGCTTTTGCTGGTCGAGCTGTACATTAGCCTGCTGACGCGGACCAAGCACCTGGCTGACGAGAGCCAGCAAGACAGCTACGATAATCACTACTACCGTAGCATACACAATCGTGTAGGTATTGCTATTCGTATTCATATCGTCCTCCTTATGCTTTTACGCGTTTAGCACGCATGTTAATATTACGTTGAACAACACACCAGTCGATGAGCGGTGCCACAGCGTTGCCGAGCAGGATAGCGAGCATCATGCCCTCGGGATAACCCGGGTTGAGCACGCGCACTACCACAGCCATGAAGCCGATGAGCGCACCGTAGATCCACTTGCCGCAATCGGTACGGGCAGCGGTAACAGGATCGGTAGCCATGAATACAGCACCGAACAGGAAGCCGCCGCTAACAAGATGCATGTACCACGGATACTGGGCAACGAGGTTGTCGGCAGCGCCGAACTTGTTGAACAGCAGAGCGGTGATGCAGCCCGTAACGATGATGCTGAACATGATACGCCAATCCGCCGTGCGGGTGATGAGCAGCAGGGCAGCACCCATGAGGATTGCCCAGACGCAGGTCTCACCAACAGAGCCCGGGATAAGGCCGTTAACCATGTCCATGAACGTTACATCAGCCGATGAGCCTGTAGCCAGCTGCGTGAGCGGGGTAGCGCCGGAGAAGCCGTCGATGAGCGTGTGACCGCCATCCCAGCCCCATGTGCTGCCTGTGCGGATGAACGCCTTGTCGCCCGTCATGTGGGTCGGGTAGGCGAAGAACAGGAACGCACGGGTGATGAGCGCTACGTTGAAGATGTTGTAGCCCGTACCGCCGAACACCTCTTTGGCGAAGATAACGGCGAAAGCAGTAGCTACAGCAACCATCCACAGCGGAGTGTTGATAGGCACGATAAGCGGAATGAGGAAACCGGTAACGAGGAAGCCCTCGGCGATCTCTTCATGTTTCCACTGAGCCACGGTGAACTCGATGCCCAGACCAACGATGTAACTAACAAGAATATACGGCAGTACAGCCAGCAAACCGAAGCCGAAAGCCTTCCAGAACAGCGCGGACGTGAGAGCGCCCGGTACGAGCTGACCGGTAGCAAGCAGGTGC